>JBDSME010000399.1:0-2786 GCA_039916065.1 Polyangia bacterium | reverse complement strand
CCGGGTACTTCCCGCGAATCGCGCCGACATCGCGGACCACCCGTTGATAGGTCGCCTCGTCCGCGACAATCTTCCCCGGGCTGAGCTTGAGCGCGACCAACTCCAGGTTGACATCCGCGCGAGGCGTTGACGCGAGCTCGCTGGCGGACGCCAGGGGCGGGGGGCAAGTGGCACCTCCTTTCCCATCGGCGCTGGCGGTGGAGTTGCCGTCCGAAGTCGTTCCGTCGGGCGACGCTCCGTCGGGGGAGGTAGAGACCGGCGAGTTCCCGCAGGCCGTCGTCAACCACGAACCCAGGAAGAACAACCCGAAGGCGCGCATGCGTTTAGTGTACACGACGCTGCAGATGGGACTTGAGGGTCACGCCGGCGCCGTCATCTCGAGACGGTTGCCGAACGGGTCATCCACGTGGAAGCGCACGGCCTCGGCAGTCTCGTTCGACCACCGTACGGTGTGTCCGCGTACCTCCAGGTGCGACGCGAGCGCGCGCACGTCGTCGCCGCTACCACAGTGAATCTGATTGGCTGATTTTCTCGGGGACTCCTCACCTCGCCCCACGAAAGTGGGGAGAGGTGTCGGCCGCAGGCCGGCGGGTGAGGGGACCGCGCTGCGATCAGGCGTGCACCCCTCACCTTTATCCACCTTTATCCTCTCCCCGCTCCGCGGGGCGAGGACAAACAGCTTCAGTACGACGCACGTCGGTTGCCAACGGGTCCTCCGCTACCGATCGAAATCACTGTGGCGAGGTACTAGTCCCCTGCTGCCGCCGCTTCGGTCCTCACCGCTGCGCCTGGGTCCGTGCCAGGATACCGGGTACCGAGCCGCAACTGTGCCCGCGACAGGTGACCGCGCGCCGGGACGAGCGGCGCGAATCGACCCAGCCCGGACGGCGGCATGTTTACGTACATCGTCTCGAACGCTCCGGCGGGAACGACATACGTCTCGTGCCAGATACCCACGTCGGAGCCCTTACCGACCCGCTTGTAGAAGTCGGCCCATGCAGGAAAGTGCCGGCCGGTGCGATCGGACGCGTACGCGAGCAGCGCCTCGGCGGAGTCCCAGTACTGGACCGAAAGGCCCGGCAACAGGGAGCCCCCCAGGTAGCCGGAATCGGGGCGCGCCCTCAGCTCGCGCAGCATGCGCGGCATGGCGAGCACCACCGGCAACCATTTGTGGATCTTCCACCAACGATTGATGCGCATGCCAATGAGGAAAACGACGATGCCCTTGTCTCGCGTGGTGGTCATGCGGTCAGCAATGATGCTCATGAGCAGTCTCCTTCTTGAAAGGGTTGGGGGTGGTTAACAGTGTTAACTTCGACGGTAAAAAAAGGGGTCAGGCGCGGCGCGCCTCCAGACCTGGACGGAGGGACAGTTCAATCCGGTCGAGCATGAAATCGATCCGCTGATCGAAGACCAGGTCGTCCATTTCGGCGAGTTGTCCGTTCAAACGGAGGCAGGTCAGGCCGTGGACCTCCGCCCAGATGTTCAAGGCGACGTCGCGGGGATCATGGGGTGCCACCACGCCCGCGGTGATGCACTCCTGCACCCGATCGATGAGAAACACGAACGTCCCCTCCATGCGGGCCCGCGCCTGCTCGGACACGCGATCAAGACCGAGTTCCTCACAGGGCGTCATGAACATGAGGGCGTAGTCGCGCGGGTGCTCGAGCGCGAAGTCCAGATACGACCGTCCCGCTCTCCGGAGCCGATCGAGCGGCGTCTTGCCGGCCAGCGATCGCATGAGATATGTGTAAAACGTGCTGAACCCCTGCTCGAGCAGCGCCGACAGCAGCGCATCCTTGTCGTGAAAATGCCGATAAAGCGCCGTCGCGCTCACGCCCACCCGCTCCGCGACCCCCCTCATGGAGAACCCGCTCAGCCCTTCATTCTTCAGAAGCTCCCGGCTGGCGCGAAGAATCCGTTCCGGCATCTCCATAGTTAACGCTGTTAACAGCTCGCTCGGCCAAGGTCAATCCCGGCGCGCGATCTGGCCGGTTTGGCCTTCAGCCTGCGCGCGCGCTAGCTTGTAGCCGTGTCAGACGATCTGCGCTCCTTGACCCCGGCCGAACTTGGTGCCCGCGTGGCGGCCGCGAAGCAGCCGCGCTTCCGGACTGAACAGATCTTTCGCTGGATGCATGGCGCTGCTGCGGCCTCCATCGACGACATGACCAACGTGCCGCGGGTGCTGCGCGAAGCCCTGAGCGCCGACTTCCCTTTGCGGCCGCTCAAGCTCGACCTCGAGCAGGTCGCCGCGGATGGCACCCGCAAGATGCGGTTCGTGACCCACGATGGCCGCAACATCGAATCGGTGCTCATCCCCGAAGAACGGCCGGAGGCCCGCGCTGGCGGCGATCCTCTCGACCTGGAGCTGGAGGTCATCCCGTCCGGGACGAAGCCGGCGCGCGACAAGCTAACCCTGTGCGTGTCCTCGCAGGTGGGGTGCGCGCTTGATTGTGCGTTCTGCGCCACCGCCACGCTGGGCTTCTCGCGCAACCTTTCGGCGGGTGAGATCGTGCAGCAGATCTACATTGCCACCACTCAGGCGGGGCGGCGCCCCACCAACCTGGTCTTCATGGGAATGGGCGAGCCGCTGCACAACCTCAACAACGTCATCAGGGCCTTCCAGATCCTGATTCATCCCTGGGGCGCGGCGTTTTCGCCCCGGCGCATCACCGTGTCGACGTCCGGACTGGTGCCAGGCATCGCCGAACTCGCGAAACTTTCCCCCGCTCCCAACCTCGCCATCTCGCTGAACGCCACCACCGACGAGGTCCGCGACCGCCTGA
>JBDSME010000398.1:0-7559 GCA_039916065.1 Polyangia bacterium | reverse complement strand
CCAGATTCGCCCCGGAAGCGGGACATGCCGGCGGCGATCGCGTGGAGGTGATCGTGGCGGGCGCGGGCCCGGCCGGGATCGCCGCCGCGGTGGCCCTGGCGCGGCGGCGGCCAGATCTGGCGGACGCTGGGCAGATCGTCTGCTTCGACAAGGCGCGTTTTCCGCGCGAGAAGCCCTGCGGCGGCGGGCTGACCGGTCACGCCCGAACGGCCCTGGACACGTTGGGTCTGGCGGTGCGGGTCCCGGCGGTGGCGTGCCGCGTGGGACGGATCGTCCATGGCAGCGCCACGCGCAGTGTGAAGCTGGAGCGCCCCGTGGATGTGGTCCGCCGGCAGGACTTCGACGCGGATCTGGTCAGCCAGGCACGTGATCGGGGCATCCGCATCTTCGAGGGCGAGGGCATCGTCGCTCATCAGGTGGACCGGCAGCGCCGCCGGGTCACC
Source organism: Polyangia bacterium (assembly GCA_039916065.1). Taxonomy (GTDB): domain Bacteria; phylum Myxococcota_A; class Polyangia; order Fen-1088; family Fen-1088; genus FEN-1088. The sequence continues at coordinate 7,116 of JBDSME010000398.1, read as the reverse complement.
GTCACCACCGCGACGGGGCGTCAGGTCACCGCGCGCGTGCTGGTGGCGGCCGACGGCGCCGGCAGCCGCATTCGCAAGAAGCTCCTGGAAGGGGATCGCCACCAGCCGGCGCGCCCCTTGCGCCTGTTCAAGCTGGAGCTCCCGGCGCCGCGCCATTTTGACGCCGAAATGATTTATGATTTTTCCCCGATGGAGAGCGGCCTGCGCGGTTATGTATGGCTTTTTCCGGTGGCAGGCGGGCGGCTGAACGTGGGGGCCATGCACATGCCCAGCAGGCGCCCGGGCGGGGTGGACATTCCGAAGCTGCTCGAGCGCACGCTGGCCGTGCATGGCGTGACCTTGCCAGCAGCGGCCCGTGGTTGGCCGGCCTGGCCGTACGCGCCGCGCGCACGTCTGGCCGCGCCGCACCAGCTCTGCGTGGGAGATGCGGCGGGGATCGACGCGCTCACCGGAGAAGGGATCGCCGTCGGCTTGGAACATGGCCCGCTGGCCGCCCAGGCCATCGACCAGGCCCTCCAGCAGGACGATTTTTCATTCTCCGGTTATGGGCGGGAGGTCCGGCAGGCGACCGTCGGGCGAGAGCTGGCCCTCGACGGCCATCTGGCGAGGCGTCTGTACGGGGGGCGCGGATACCGCTTCTGGCTGTCGCTGGTCATGTTCGATCGCCGCATACGCGAGCTCTACGCATCGCGCGTCTGTGGCTCGGCCATTCTGGCCGACAAAACACCCACCCTGATGGCGGCTCTGGCGCGCCACACCCTCACCGCCCCGCTCCGAATTCGCCGCCTGGCCCGCTCCCTGTCCACCGCCGCCTGAGCCGCTAGCGCCCGCCCGTGGCGACTTCTAACCTCGCCGCCTGACCCGCTCCCTGCCCACCGCAGCATGACCCGCTAGCGCCCGCCCGTGGCGACTTCAAACCTCGCCCCACGAAAGTGGGGAGAGGTCGACGGCCGCAGGCCGGCGGGTGAGGGGACGGCGCTGCGATCAGGCATGCACCCCTCACCTTTATACTCTCCCGCTGCGCGGGCGAGGACAAACGGCCTTGGTGTGGGGCGCGTCGGCTCATCAAAGAACCTTCAGGACAAATGAGCCAAGCCGGTGAGCAAGCGCGCCTACCGGGAGGCGCCTAGGGAGGCGTGCTTTGCAGGCGCGGGCCCCCGGGGCACCGCCGCCACGCCGTCGTCGGTGTGCGAAGGGGGCAAAAGACGGGCCTGCTGGGCCACCTCCGCCGCAAGCGTCGGCGCGGTCACCGGAGCGTTGGCGACCGCATTCGCATTCGCGTTCGCGGTGCGCGCCAGGATTCCGGAGCGCTGTACGCGATCCTTCAGCTCCTTGCCTACTTTGAAGAACGCCAGCCGCTTCGGTTTCACCTCCACGGTGGACCCGCTGCGCGGATTTCGTCCCACGTAACCGCGGTAGGCGCGGACCTCGAAGCTGCCAAACCCGCGGATTTCGACGCGCTCGCCGCGTTTCAGCGCCTGTTCGACGGCGTCGAAGATCGCGTTCACGATCTGTTCCGACCGGCCCACCGGTACGTTGCCCGCCTCGCACATGCGATTGATCAGGTCCGACTTCGTCATCGCGCTGGCCCCCCAGATGCCCGATGCAAACCTAACCCCGCGTGACCGTTTTGCGCAACGTCATTCCCACCTCGGCCGGACGTTGTTACACGATGTTGACCAAGGGTCGATTTCGACGGGAGAAGTGTCTCTCGCCTTGACGCGGGTCCGTTTTTCAGGATCGCGGGTGATACTCACCGAACACCCCACGCAGGCGATCCGAGACTTCGCCCAGGGTGGCCCGCTGGATCACTGCCTCCAGGATCGCCGGCACCAGATTGTCGCGACCTTGCGCGGCCTTGCTCACCTCCGCCAGGGCACGGTCCACCGCCCCTGCGTCACGGGTGGCGCGCAGGTGGGCCAGGCGCTCGCGCTGGGCCCGCTCGATGGCCGGATCCAGCCGGTGCAGCCGAAGGGGCTGCTCCGCCTCTCCGCCTGGCTCGACGCCGCCGCTCGCCGCGTCGACGAAGCGATTCTGGCCGACGATGACGCGCGCGCCGGTCTCGGTGGCGCGCTGGTGTTCGAAGGCGCGCGCCTCGATCTCGCGCTGCGGAAATCCGGCCTCTATGGCGGCGATCATTCCCCCCAGCTCGTCCACGCGCCGCAGAATGTCGCTGGCCCGCGTCTCGATCTCGCTGGTCAGGGCCTCGACCGCGTAAGAGCCGCCGAGAGGATCGGCCACGTCCGCCACCCCCGATTCGAACGCCAGGACCTGCTGGGTTCTCAACGCCAGCCGCGCCGACGCCTCCGTTGGTAGCGCCAGCGCTTCGTCGTAGCCGTTTGTATGAATCGACTGCGCGCCCCCCAGCACGGCTGCCAGGGCTTCGATGGTGGTGCGCACCACATTGTTCAGCGGCTGCTGGGCCGTCAGGGTCGACCCGGCAGTCTGGGCATGAAAACGCAGCATCTGCGACCGGGGATTGGTGGTGCCGAAGCGGTCGCGCATGATGCGCGCCCACAGGCGGCGCGCCGCCCGGAATTTCGCCACCTCCTCCAGCAGGTGAGAGTGGGCGTTGAAGAAAAACGACAGGCGGGGCGCGAAGTCGTCCAGGACCAGACCCGCCGCCAGCGCGGTCTTCACGTAGGCGATGCCGTTCGCCAGGGTGAACGCGACTTCCTGGACGGCGTCGCTGCCTGCCTCGCGCAGGTGATAGCCGCTGATGCTGATGGTGTTCCAGCGCGGCAGCTCCTGGTTGCAAAAGGCGAAGGTGTCCGCCACCAGGCGCATCGAGGCAGCCGGCGGATAAATGTAGGTGCCCCGCGCGATGTACTCCTTGAGAATGTCGTTCTGGATGGTGCCGGTCAGGGTGGCACGCGGCACGCCCCGGCGGTCGGCCACGGCAACGTAGAGACACAGCAGAATGGCGGCGGTGGCGTTGATGGTCATCGACGTGGAGATGCGGTCGAGAGGCAGATCCGCCAGCAACACCTCCATGTCGTCGATGCTGCAGATGGCCACCCCGGTGCGTCCCACCTCGCCGAGCGAAAGTGGATGATCCGAGTCGCGCCCCATCTGGGTGGGCAGGTCGAAGGCCACCGACAATCCGGTCTGCCCGGAGGCCAGCAGGAATTTGTAGCGCTGGTTGGATTCCTCGGCCGAGCCGAACCCGGCGTACTGCCGCATGGTCCAGGGACGCCCGCGGTACATGGTGGGGTGAATCCCACGGGTAAAGGGAAATGTCCCCGGCGCGCCCAGATCGCGCTCCGGCGCAAAGGGCGGCTGGAGACGGGCCAGATCTTCTTCCTGGTAGACGGGAGCCAGGGGGATGCCCGCGGCGGTTTGCAACGAGGCAACGGCCGCGGTGCGACCGTCATTCTGCGGAGGGCGCCTGGGCATATCAGCCTTCAGCTTTCAGCCTTCATCCGTCATCCGAATTCGACGACGATCTCGGGCACGGGGCCGGGTACGATCAGGGTGGGCTCGGTCTTGCTCTGGATCTCTTCGAAGGAGATGCCGGGCGCGCGTTCCACCAGGGTGAGCCCGCGCGGTCCGACGTCCATCACCGCGAGATCGGTGATGATGCGATGGACGGCACCCACCGCGGTCAACGGCAACGAGCAACGCTTGAGGATCTTCTTCTCTTCAGGGGGGGCGGCGCCTCCCGCGGTGGCCTTGCCCCTGGCCACGTGGTCCATCACCACCACCACGCGCTTTGCGGCGGCCACCAGGTCCATCGCGCCGCCCATCCCCTTCACCATCTTGCCGGGGATCATCCAGTTGGCCAGATCGCCGTTCTCCGCCACCTGCATGGCGCCTAGGATGGCGCAGTCGATGTGCCCGCCCCGGATCATCGCGAAGGAATCGGCCGACGAGAAGTACGAGCTGCCGGGCAGCTCGGTGATGGTCTGCTTGCCGGCATTGATGAGATCGGGATCCTCATCGCCCTCGTAAGGAAACGGCCCGATGCCGAGCATGCCGTTCTCAGACTGCAACATGATGGTGATGCCGGGCGGTACGTAGTTCGCGACCAGCGTCGGCATCCCGATGCCCAGGTTCACGTACATGCCGTCGCGCAGCTCGCGCGCGGCGCACATCGCGATCTGTTCGCGCGTCAGCGGGGGCATGTTCAGCCTCCTCCCGTCGGCTGCGGCGGTTGGCGCTTGCGGGTGGTGCGCTGTTCGATGGGCTTCTCGTAGGCGGCGCCCTTCACGATGCGCTGCACGTAGATGCCGGGCGTATGGATGGCGTCGGGATCCAGCGCGCCCGGTTCCACCATCTGTTCGACCTCGGCGATGGTGACGCGGGCCGCGGTGGCCATCATGGGATTGAAGTTGCGGGTAGTCTTGCGATAAACCAGGTTTCCGAAGCGATCGCCCTTCCAGGCCTTCACAAAGGCGAAATCGGCGCGAAGGGCGGTCTCCAGGATGTAGTGCTTGCCGTCGAACACACGCGCCTCCTTGCCTTCCGCCACCACCGTGCCGTAGCCCGCCGGTGTGAAGAAGGCCGGGATGCCGGCGCCGCCGGCGCGAATGCGCTCCGCCAACGTCCCCTGGGGGCACAGCTCGACCTCCAGCTTTCCTTCCAGGTACAGGCGCTCGAAGGTCTTGTTCTCGCCCACGTAGCTGGCGGTGATCCGCTGCACCTGACCGTTGCCAAGCAGGATGCCCAGTCCCTTGCCGTCGATGCCGCAGTTGTTGGAGATGATCTGCAGATTGCGCGTGCCACGGCGGTGGAGCGCGGCGATCAAATTCTCGGGAATGCCGCACAGTCCGAAGCCACCAGCCATCAAGATGGCCCCATCTTGGATGTCCGCGACGGCTTGGTCGGCGGAGGGAACGGTCTTGTCCATGCGATATTCGCCTCTATTGTATTTGTACCGTGGCGGCCCGCGAAGCGCCAAGAACTGGGGCGGCGGGCGGGAGGCGGCCTTGCCGCGCTAGCTGCTAGCATCCGCTGGTGAAGCGAAAGCCCCGGCAGCCCCGGCAGTCCACGTTGTCGCGGCGTGTTTCGCCAGCGGCAGCCGGAGACGCGGCGGAGGTGGTGGTGGTGCGGGTCGAGGGGCTTGCCCCGGGCGGCGATGCGGTGGGACGTCAGGAAGGGGGAAAGGCCGCGGGTCGGGCCACCTTCGTGGCGCTCGCCGCTCCTGGCGAGCGCGTTCAAGCGCGACTGACCAGGGAAAAGGGGCGGGTGGCGTGGGCCGACCTGATCGCCGTGGACGAGCCGTCACCCGAGAGGGTCGACCCGCCGTGTGCGTTGTTCGGCCGTTGCGGCGGATGTCAGTGGCAGCACGTCGCTCTGGAAACGCAGCGCGCGGCGAAGCGCGACATCGTCGCCCGCGCGCTCCGGTTGCCGCGCGAGGCGGTGCCGCTGCTGGCCCCCGCGGAAGCAGGGGTGGCGTACCGTGAGCGCGCGCAATTCGTGGTCGGTGCGGACGGCGCGCTCGGTTTTCGCGCGCGGCGCAGCCACCAGGTGGTGGACGTGGACCGCTGTCTGCTGCTCGCTCCGGCTCTGCAACGCGTGCTGGCCCAGGCTATGCGCCCGGCGGTGGCGTCCTTCCCCCCTGGAACGGAGCTGGATCTGCAGGCCGGGCGGGAAGGCGTACACGTCACCGTGCGGTTGGCGGTCGGCGGGTCAAGGGAAGGTTCCGTCCCCTTCGCCACCTTGCCGCCGGCCTGGAGCGCTGCCGGGGTGGTGGGGATGCGGGTGGTCGACGGGCGAGCCGACAACGCCGCGCTCATGGTCCGGATGGGCCTGGACGATGTGGACATCGCGGTAGCGGGGCAGGGAGAACCGGCGTTGCGAATTCCGGCGGGCGCCTTCTCCCAGGTCGGCGCCGCCGCGAACCAGGCGCTTGTCGCCACGGTCCTCGACCAGGTGGGCGAAGCTCCGGGGAGAGTCCTGGAGCTATACGCCGGCTCGGGGAATTTCACCCGCTTCTTGCTGGGCCGCGCCACCAAGGTCACCGCGTGCGAGGGCGATCCGGCCGCCGTGGCCCGCGGCCGGCGGACCGCGCCGTCGGCGGACTGGAGCAAGCATCCCCCGCACCTGGTGGATGCGGACACGGTGGTGGTGGATCCCCCGCGTGAAGGACTGGACGCGGAGAATTTGGCGGCCGTTCTCCAGGCCAAACGGCGCGTCGTCTACGTGTCCTGCGATCCGCAGACGCTGGCCCGCGATGCCGCGCGCCTGGCGCAAAGTGGTTTCGTCCTGCGTGCTGCGGTGGCTCTGGACTTGATGCCGCACACCTATCACGTCGAGGTGGTGGCGACCTTCGACCGTCCTTGACCTTCGCCCGGGCCGTGACTACTTCCCGTCGTTGAAGGCGCGCAGATTGGGCGAGGTGCTGGAGAGACCAAAAATCGTGACCTCGTTCGGGTAACCGGAGGGGCCGTTCATGTTGCAAGCACCGAGGGCGTAGAACCAGGGCGCGGCGACCCCCGCCACCAGCGCGGTGCCGTACGTGGCACCGGCGGGTACGGCATCGGCGGCGTTGCCGGCGTTCGTCAGATACGTGCAATACAGCGAGGTGTCGCGCGGGCTGACGCCGATCGCCTTCCAGGAGGTCGGCCAGACGGCGCTGTTCGCCACGCTGACGGCGGTGCGCGCCGATTCGAACGTGGCTGCGCTCGGCGAGATGGGGAAGAACGCTGCCGCCGGTTCGTTGGGGCTGGGCAGGGTGACGTTGTTGTCCGCCCGCAACGGCAGGAAGGAGCCGAACTCCATCCGGTACGTCTGCTCCTTGCTGTTCATCTCGGCCAGCATGGAAACGGCCTCGGTGGTGCGAGCCCGCGCAACCCACCGCCGAAAGCCAGCGCTGCCGAGAGCGGCCAGAATGGCGATAATCACCACCACGATCATCAATTCGACCAGCGTGAATCCGGCGCGCCCCTGTCGCATCTCACCCCCATCGACACTTCCCCCATCAACCTTGTGTGCGGGAACCTCACCCAGATGCTCTCCCGCGAACGGGAGGTGGCAAGATCATAGGTGGGGGACCTGCTCAGTGACGTTTTTCGGCAGGGGGAGTGACGAGGGTGGGCGTTGTTTTCGCGGGGCGCGTTGTAGGTGCGGCGGGAAATGGCGGGCATTTCGCCTTGGCGGGCCTGGCATGACCGC
>JBDSME010000397.1:0-3627 GCA_039916065.1 Polyangia bacterium | reverse complement strand
CGTCGAGCGGGCGCTGGCGGATCTGGCGACAGTGGCCGGCTTGAAGCGCCGTCCCGATGTGACCCGCGTGTGGAAGTACCGCGAGGGTATCCCGCTCTACGTTCCCGGGCACGCCGCGCGCCTGGCGACGCTGGAAGAGGCGCTGCGACCGCACCCGGGGTTGCTGGTGATTGGGCACGGGTTACGCGGCGCCGGTGTCAACGAGAGCATCCGCGCCGCCGCGGCGCTGGTCCGCACGGAACTGCCCGCGCAGCCTTGATCCTAGCAGCCGCAATCTCGAGCCCGGCTCAAGAGGCGCCCAGGATCCAGATGGCGATCTTCAAGTAGATCACGATGCCCGCCACATCCACCAGCGACGCAATGAACGGCCCCGAAGACACGGCCGGATCGAAGCCCAGTCGCTTGATCAGCAGCGGCAACAATGCGCCGGCCACCGACCCGAAGGTCACGCACACCACCAGTGCCAGTCCGACGGCCAGGGCCATGCCGTCCCCGCCGCTGTGCCCCACGAACACCGCGCGCAACAGGCCGATGGCCCCCAGTAGGCCACCCAGCACCAACCCCATGCGCACCTCGCGCGCCAGTATCCTGACGGCGTCCCCCACCGCGAACTCTCCCAGCGCCAGCCCACGAATCACCAGCGCCGAAGCCTGCGAGCCGGTGTTGCCTCCCGACGAGATGATCAGCGGCACGAACACCTCGATGGCGCTAAAAGCGCGGCGCGCATTCTCGTAGTGCTCGAGCACGCTGGCGGTGAGGATCTCCCCCATGAAGATGACGATCAGCCAGACCGCCCGCTTGCGCACGAAGGTCCAGAATTCGGTCTGGAAGTACCCCTCCTCGATGGGACGGACGGCGCCCAGCTTCTGGATGTCCTCGGCCTGCTCCTCCTTCAACACCGTCACCACGTCGTCGACGGTGACGATTCCCAGCAGCTTCCGCTTGGCGTCCACCACCGGCACCGCCAGCAGCTCGTAGTGGTCGAACAACCGGGCCACGTCCTCCTGATCCATCTCCGGCGGAACGGAGACCACCTCGGCGTCCATCACTGCCGACAGGGCCTGTCCAGCGCGCGCCAGCACCAGCGCCCGAAGCGAAAGTGCGCCCAGCAGCGTGCCGTGGGGATCGACCACGTAGACCTCGTTGATGGTCTCCTTCTGCTCGGCGATGCGCCGGACCTCGTCGATGGCCCGCTCCACCGTCAGATGGGGCGGCAGGGTCACGAAGTCGGTGGTCATGCGGCCGCCGGCCGTGTTCTCCGGGTAGCGCAGCAGCTCGCGGACGTCGGCTGACGCCGCCTTGGGCATGCGGCCGAACAGATCGGTGCGGACGTCCTCGGCCAGCGACTGGAACAGGTCGGCGCGCTCGTCCGGCGACATGCCCGCGGCGATGCGGGCCGCCTTGGCCCGGTCCAGCCGCTCGAAGAGACCGGCCCGCCGCGCGCCCTTTATGGAGTCCAGCGCCTTTGCGGCGGTCTCCTCCGGCAGCGCGCCGAGCATCAGCCCCGCCGACTCGTCCGGCAGCTCGTCGATCAGCTCGGCAAGATCCGAGGCGTGAAGCTCCTCGGCGAGCAGCGCCGCCTGTGCCGGATCGTTCCGGAGTGTCTCCTCGAGGTCGGGAACGATCAGGTTGGATAGGCGCAAGGAGCCTCGCGGTGTTGCCCGGTGGCTCAGGGCGCGCGGACGTCCGTTAACTTCTTCCCGCCCCTGTTTCCCTCACGGAGGTACTTGGTGGCGGCGTTCCACGAGTAGGCGGTGACGCGCCGTTTGACCGCAAACCATGACATTGGATTCTTTAAGTAAGGCTGCATCATCGAGGCTGATTAGAGTGCGCCAACACTGTCTGGGGATCAAGTCACGGCAGAGACGATGGCGTGCCGGTCAGGTGCGGCCCCGGCGGCGACCTCCACGGCGTGAGGCACCGGGGGAAGGCGAGCTTTCCTCGCCCGACTACCGTCCATGGGATATCGTCATGGGATGGCGAAACCGATCTCTGAGGTGACAGTCCTCGGCGCGGGGGTGATGGGGGCAGCGATTGCGGCCCACCTCGCCAACGCTGGTATCCGCGTGCGGTTGCTGGATCTGCCGGGCGATCCCGCCCGACAGCAGCGGCGCAACCATGCGGCCGACATGGGCCTGGAGGCGACCCGCAAGGCCAGGCCTGCCGCGTTCTTCTCCCCGCGCTTCGACACGCTGGTCACCACCGGAAACCTGGAGGACGACCTGGGTGCCGCGGCGGGCAGCGATGTGATCATCGAGGCCATCATCGAAAACCTGGAGATCAAGCGCCGGCTTTACCAGCGCATCGAAGCGCTGGGGGGGACCGCCGTGGTGGCGTCGAACACTTCCGGGCTGCGCATCGCCGACCTGATGGAGGGACGCGGCGCGGATTTCCGTGGGCGCTTCTGCATCACGCATTTTTTCAACCCGCCGCGCTACCTCAAGCTGGTGGAGATCGTGGCCGGAGCAGACACCACAACCCAGACCATCTCCCGCGCGGAAGAACTATGTGGGCATCTTCTGGGCAAGGGGTTGGTACGGGCAAAGGACACGCCGAACTTCATCGCCAATCGCATCGGCACCTTCGCCATGATGCGCACGATGTCCGAAGCGCTGGCTCAAGGGTACACCGTCGAAGAGGTGGACATGATCTTCGGACCAGCCAGCGGGCGTCCGAAAAGCGCGGTCTTTCGCACCGCCGACGTGGTGGGGTTGGACACCCTGCTGCACGTCACCCAGAACTGCTTCGACACCCTGACCGGCGACGAACGGCGCGATGCCTTTGCCCCGCCCGCCATCTTGCGGCAACTGGTGGAGCGCAAGTGGTTGGGCAGCAAGACCAAGCAGGGCTTCTACAAAAAGGTGGGCGACCAGATCCTGCAGCTTGATTTCAAGACCCTGGAGTATGTCCCGCAAACCAAGCCGCGGTTCGCGTCCATCGGAGCCACCCGCGGCGTGGATGACGTCGACGAGCGGTTGCGGCGCCTGCTGGCCGGCAGCGATCGCGCGGCCAGTCTGGCGCGCGCGATCACCTACGAAACACTGATCTACGCCGCCCACCGGCTGGGCGAGATCGCCGATGACATCGTCTCCATCGACCGGGCCATGCGCTGGGGCTTCGGGTGGGAGCGCGGCCCTTTCGAGACCTGGGACGCTCTGGGGGTGAAGGAGACGGCGGAAAAGATGGAAGCCGCCGGGTTCGTGGTTCCTGGCTGGGTAAAGGAGCAGATTGCCGCACAAGGTGTGGGGATGCGCTTTTATCGGACCGAGGGCGAATCGGGGACTGGCGCCACGGCCACGCCCGCCTCGGGCGGCACGACGCGTGTCACCCAGCTCGGCCGCCAGGGGGGACACACCCCCGTCGAGGTGGACACGCGCCAGATTTCGCTGGACGCCGTACGCGCCGCCGGCAAGGCGGTGGAACGGAATCCCAGCGCCTCGCTCCTGGATCTGGGCGATGGGGTCTTTTGCCTGGAGTTCCACTCCAAGATGAACGCCCTCGATCCCGACATCGTGGCCATGACCTTCCGGGCGGTGGCGCGCGCCGAGACAGAAGGGGTGGGACTGGTGATCGGCAACGACGCCGCCGATGCGTTTTGCGCCGGTGCCAACTTGTTCTCGCTGATGG
>JBDSME010000396.1:0-6308 GCA_039916065.1 Polyangia bacterium | reverse complement strand
GGTTTACGACATCAACGTGCTACCTTGGATGATTGACGCCGATCCTCCCCCACGCATACAGCATCCCGGGGTTCTGTCAGCCAGTCAGCTCGCTGTCACATCTGGTCGCCGCGGCGGTCGCCTGCTTCGCGGCGATCCCGCTGCTTCGGCTAGGCCGAGGATGTCCCATGCGTATCGTCGCGCTCGGCGTGTACGCGAGCTGTGTGGTGGCTCTGCTCGCGATCAGCGGGACCTATCACTCTCTCGATCACGGAGGTCCGGCGCGGGCCTTCATGCAGCATGTGGACTACTTCGCCATCTGGTTGCTCATCGCCGGAACGTTCACCGCCGTTCATGGGATCATGTGTAGCGGCTTCTGGCGGCGCGGGATGTTGACCTTCATCTGGCTTTACGCCGCGGCCGGCATCGGCCTGCAAGTGTGCTGGTTCCAATTCTTCTCCGGAGTTCCGGGGCTGGTCCTTTATCTCGGTCTGGGATGGGTAGGTTTGATTTCGATCATCAGGTTGGGGCGGCAGATCGGCTTTCGCGCCGTGCGTCCCCTGTGGTTCGCGGGGATTCTTTTCTCGGCTGGCGCCGTCCTGGAGGCGATCAAACAGCCGGTGCTCATCCGCAACTGGGTGGGTCCGCACGAGATCTTTCACCTGGCGGTGATCGCCGGGGTGGTGATCCACTGGCGGTTCATCCGCCGCTTGCTGCTGGTGCACGCGCCGCCGCTGGTGGCCGCCCCGGTGGTGGCCTGCGCCGCCCCGGGAAACAAGGAGATCACGCTATCCGTCGGGGCGCCTCTGGCCGCCGCCTCGTCGTCGCGGTGATGACTTGACGGCCATCTCCCGTCCCCGCTCCAGGCATCAGCGGTCCGCCGCGGTTTTGTCGCTGGTCATCCTCGTCGCCATCGCGGTGGGCGCCGGTTTGCTGGGGAGCGCGATGTGGTTTTATCCCGGCGGAACGGCGCTCGATCCCCGCGCCAGCGGCCATTCGTTTTGGTTCAATTTCATGTGCGATCTGACCAATCGGACCGCGGTCAATGGTCAACCGAATCATCCGGGCGCATCGCTGGCACGCGCCGGTCTGATGTGCCTGTGCCTGGCCCTGGGAGTGTTCTGGGTCATCTTGCCGCTCTCGTTCGGTCCGCGATGCAGCCGGCGAATGGCCCGGGCGATCACCACGCCGGGGTTGGTGTCGGTGGTGGGGTTGCTGCTGGTCCCGGTGGCTCAAGGATGGTTTCACGTGACGGCGGTCTTCGCTTCGTCGGTTCCCGCCCTGGCCGCGGGAATGCTGGCACTGGTGGGTACGGTCCGGTACGCGCGGCGGCCGTTGCTCGTCGTCATCGCCAGCGCCACCGTGGCGACCGCCGCCATCGATTCGGTGCTCTATGGCCTCAGCTATCAGGTTCAGCCGCGGGTGGTCATTCCGGCGCTGCCGTTGTTCCAGAGGCTGGCGCTGGTGTTGATGCTCACCTGGATGTCCCTGGTGGCCGCGCGCACCTGGCGTCAGCCCCGTCACGACCGAACACACTCGTGATGAGCCTGCCCGTTTACGGGGACAGGCTCCTCGCGCCCGTCACTCCGGAACGAAACGGTATCCGCTGCCCCGTACCGTGAGCAGGTGCTTGGGCTGGTCCGGATCCTCTTCCAACTTGGCGCGTAGCTGAGCGACGAAGTTGTCCACGGTGCGGGCCTGCCCGACGTGCTGCAGTCCCCAGACCTCGCGCACCAGTTGTTCGCGCGAGAACACCCGCCCGCTGCTCTGGCAGAAGAAGCGGAGTAGCTCAAACTCCCGGTGCGTGAATTTCACCACCTTGCCGGAACGGGTGACCGTTCGCGTGTCCAGGTCGACCACCACGGCCCCGAACTGCAGCGTGGACACCCGGCGCGAATCCAGAACCGCCTCGGGCTCGGTCGCCAACGGCACCTCGGATGCGTCGCCGGCCGCTTCCATCGGCGACGAAGGGCGAGACCCGCGGGTCAACCGTGCCCGGCGCAGCAGGGCGGCGACCCGCGCCAGAAGCTCCGCCAGCGCGAAGGGTTTGGTGACGTAGTCGTCGGCGCCCAGGCGTAGCGCCGCCACCTTGTCGAACTCGTCCTGGCGCGCCGAGAGCACGATCACCGGAACGTGGTTGCCCGCGTCGCGCAGCCGTTCCAGAACCCAGATCCCGCTGCGCTTGGGCAGGGAGATGTCCAGTAGTACCAGGTCCGGGCAGGTCTCCTCGATGCGGTCACGGGCGGTCTCGCCATCACCGATGGCTTCCGTGCGGTACCCCTGCAACTTCAGATTGAGGGCCAGGCCCTCCGCGATGGCAGCATCGTCCTCGACTATCGTGACCAGCTCGCCGGCGGGCAGGACGGGAATGCCGGGACCGCCGGTCATACCGCCTCCGCGCGCGGGCGCGGCAGAGTGATGCGGAACCGGGCCCCCTGGTGAACCTCGGAACGGACATCCACCTTGCCCCGGTGCGCCTTGACGATGGCGCGAACCACCGCCAATCCGAGGCCAGTTCCCACGGTCTCCGTGCTCAGGGCGGTGCTGCCCCGCTGGAACTTTTCGAAGATCACCTCTTGCTCGGTCCGGGGGATGCCCACGCCGTTGTCCGACACCGTGATGCTGACGTGAGTGGCATCGGCCACCGCTGAAATTTCGATCTTCTTGTCCACGCGCGGGGTGTACTTCCAGGCGTTGCCCAGCAGGTTGGCCACCGCCTGCGCCAGGGCGGCCTGGTCACCGTAAACCAGCAACCCAGGCTCCACACTGACGCGGAAGTCGATCTCCGTGCCGAAGCGTATAGCTTCGAAGGCCACCAGCGCCTCGTCGATCACGTCGGTCACCGAGATGATGCGGCGGTCGAAGGCGGCGTGCCGTGATTCGATCTTCGACAGGGTGAACAGCTTCCCCACCAGGCCGTCCAGGCGGGCCAGTTCCTGATGAATCACCGTGAGGCAGCGCTGCTTTTCCTCGGGATCGTGGACCCGCTCTTCCCGCAGGGTGTCGATGAACATGCGGATGGAGGTCAGCGGCGTCCGCAGTTCGTGGGAGACGGAGGACAAAAATTCATTTTGCACGGCCGCCAGGCTGGCCCCGCGGGTCACGAAGATGGTGCCCAGGATGTACCCGGTCAGGGCGGTCGCGCAGAACGCCAGCAACACGATTCCCCCCACCACGGTGATGGATCGAGAACCGGCGGCCACCAGGGCGACTCCAATGACGGTCATCATCACCGTGGGGATGAGAGCCGTGAGCATGAAGATCATACGGGCCCGATGCAGGAAGATTGTCGTCGGGGAGCGCAGGGTCACGCTTAACATTCTGTCAGAATGCTCGCGTTCGCGCTGCCTGAACCGCATCCGCCCCCAAAACCCAGGGGACACCAGGGGGCTGATAGCAGAGACGCCGATATCGAACGATAAATCACTGGGCTCGGGGCAAGACTGGTGGGCGCGCGGGGGAAGACCGAAGACCCACGTCGCCGACACAGAGGGCCGACAGGGACGACCGTTAGGAGGCCAGCTGGGCCGGCACGCCGACCGGCGGCTCGGCGTCGACCGTGTCCGCCACGACCTCACGGGGCGGACGCCGCAGGTCCCACACCAGGCCCACCGCGGCCATCAACCTCAGGAGGTAGTAGGTGATGTCGATCTCCCACCAACGGAAGCCCTGATTCGCCGAGCTCTGATAGTGGTGGTGGTTGTTGTGCCAGCCTTCACCCGTGGTGATGATGGCGAGCAGCCAGTTGTTGCGCGACTCGTCGCCGGTGGCATAACGCTTCCGCCCGAACAGGTGTGACAGCGAGTTGATCGAAAAGCAGCCGTGCCACAGCAGAGCGGTTGAGAGGAAGAATCCCCAGACCAAGCCGTGCAGGCCACCCAGGGCCAGGAAACCGAGCGCCAGGAGCACCGTGGGCCACACGTGCACCCAGTCGTGATTCAAGAAGCGCAGTTCGGGAAAGCGGGCCAGGTCCGCCACCAGAGCGGGATCCGTCTCGTTCCAGTCGGAGCGCATCAACCACCCCATGTGCGCATACCAGAATCCACGTTGCTTCGCGGAATGCACATCCGTCACCTTGTCCGAATGCTTGTGGTGCCACCGGTGATGGCTGGCCCACCACAGTACGCCCTTCTGGGCGGCGCTCTGCGCGCCAAGCGCCAGCAGGAACTGGAACACCCGGGAGGTCTTGAAGGCCCGGTGAGAGAAATACCGGTGATAGGCGGCAGTCACCACGAACATCCGTACGAAGTAGGCGCCGATGGCCAGCCCCAAACCGCTCCAGGAGAACCCGAGGTGAATGATGCCAATCAGCGCAGCCAGGTGCACCGCCCAGAACAGCACCGTGGTGGCGCGAACGTAGCTGGTCCAGGGACGGCGGGGATGGATTGACGGGGTCTGTGCAATTTCCACAAGGTTGTTAATAGCGGGTGGTCTGTCATGGGGGCGCAATGACTCCGTCACAACAGTGTCAGGATCTCCGGATTGTCACGTAAAAGCACGGCCTTGTCAGAATCCTGACGGTGGTGGGACACGCTGATTCTCGCCCCGCAGTCGCCGTAGCCGCGTTCCTGACGCGGTCCTCTCCGGTTGGCGCACCTGGCCTAGACGGCCCCTCGCCGGTGCTTACTTAGGGTTTGTGACGACTTCCCAAAAAGGTCCCGCGGACAAGAACATGGCAAAACAACGATTGACGCTCATACCCGCGAACGACACCGCGATTTCGCGCAAGCGATCACCGATCGACTTGCGTATTCACTGCGCCGATATCCTGTTGTCGGGCCGCTTTCACAGGTGGCAGGCCACGGCGTTTACAGGGCTGGATTTGGACCAGGCTTCCGTCAGGATGGCGGTCGATTCCACGAGCCCCGATCAGTTGACCGGGGAGACGCCGGCGGACGACCTGTTTTCGTTCCGCAGCTCCCGGGTGGAGCGGGTCAACCCGGCCCTGTTCCGGGCCGACGGCGATCTGGTCACCAGCACGGGAACACATCCGTTTCAGCTTCAGATCGAGCTGCCGGAAGGGCACAACGCGTTCTTTGCGGTTTCGTTCGTGGCGCAAAAAGATGTGCTGGGGGAGGACGCCTGGGGTGAGCTGGTGACGGGGGGGTCGGGGGCCGGGGGAATCGATGCCGAACGCCGGCTGGATCCCTGGGCGGGAGTGCGAGACCCCGAGCTCGCCGCCGCCTGACCCGCGGTTCCACGGAGGAAGGTGCCGCTGCGTGTGTCCAGGCGGCACTTTCCTTTTTTTTCTTGGCGGCGTCAGTCGACGATGCCGATGACGTTACGCGACTGGCGGGCGATCTCGATCGAGTCCTTCAACCGCTCGAACACTTCCCGCGAACCGGGTAGTCCCCAGAGCGCCGTTTGCGGACTGGTGACGTCGTGGGTGAATACGCGAACACGCGACACGCCGAGCAGGCGATCGGTCAGAGTCTGGTGGAACTCGATGTCGCGTACCTTCCAGAGCTGCAGGGTTTCGATGTTCTTGGACAGCAGGCCGGATTCGATGTCGATGGCCCTCGTGGTGATGCGAAAGCGACGGGTTGCCCGCGCTCCCCACAGGTACAGCACCCAGCCGACGCCCACCAGGACCAACAAGGCCGCGGCTATCAGCGCCTGCTCCCACGCCACGTCCGCCGCCGCGTGCAGCAGCGGCGCCAAAACCAGCCCCGTCAAGGCCAGCACGAGCGCGGCCATCACGGACCAGAACTGTGCCTTCCACGACGGCGTACCCTGGTAGATGGTGGTGGCCACAGCCGCTTCCTGGCCTGCCCCGCCGGAGCGAGAGCGAATTGCGCCCCCGGGGAGCGCTGGATCATCGGCCAGCATCGACCCACAGTGCCGGCATTTGATGGCCGCGTCCTGGATCTCCTCGGCGCACAACGGACAGGTCTTCATGACGAGTCAGGATACGATGCCCGCGGTCAGCTTGCGTCGATGAAACTCGTGCCGCCACTCCGTGGCACGGCGGCAGCAGGGCGACCTTCGTGGGGGTGAGGTTGCCCCTCACATACACATGCGCTGCTTACAACTGCTTGCCCCGGGGCAGGTCTGGCAGGCTGCGCCGCCGGTCCCGCACGCCAAATCCTTGTTGCCGGGCAGGCAGGTTCCGCTGGGCCCGCAGCAGCCCATGGGACAGGAAATGGCGTCACAGACACACGCACCCGCCTCGCAGCGGTGGCCCGCCGGACACGCCAGGGAGGCCCCGCATCGGCATACCCCGGCCGGGCCGCAAGTGTCGGCCGTCATCGGATTGCATGCCACGCAGGTTCCACCGCTTGCCCCACAGGTGCTAACTGAACGCGCGACGCAGGTCGCGCCGGCGCAGC
>JBDSME010000395.1:0-4492 GCA_039916065.1 Polyangia bacterium | reverse complement strand
CACGTACCAGACCGTCTGCAGGCCGTGCAGGACGATCGCGTAGGCCATCCCTTTGGAGTTGACCACCGCCAGCGGCAGGTAGGCACCCAGCGCCATCTTCACGCCGGCGTGAAACTGACCCACCAGGCCGGGCGCGTTGGGCAGGCTCAGCACCACCCCGGTGAACGCCATGGTGGCAAAGGCGGCCCCGAGCGAGATGGGCAGGCCCATGTATCGCGCCAGCACCCACATCCCCAGACCGTTGCAGCCCCAGTACGCGATGGTCTGGCCCACAAAGAGGGCCAGGTTGCGGCCGTCACCCAGTACGCGAAAACCCGTGATCAGCGAGCGCACCTTGTCCGCCACGTGTGCGGCACGCGCCGGGGCGAATCGCTGCAAAAGGGTGGCCTTGAGAAGCAGCGCGATGGTGGCATCGGTGCGCAGCAACGCCAGCGCCAGGAAGGTGGTCAGGGCCACGAATGCGCCCAGCGACAGCCAGGCACCGGCTCGCAGTTCCGGGGAGAACATCGAGTGCGCCGACGCCAGGTAGGACCCGAAGAAGAGTAGCGAGATCATCAGACCGTCGATGATGCGTTCCACGGCCACCGTCCCGAGAGCGGCGCTCATGCGCACGTGTCCTTCGCGCGCCACATAGTACGGGCGCACGAACTCGCCGAGCCGCATGGGTAAGGCCAGGATGGCCATGAATCCCACGGACGAGATGGGCACCAGGCGGCGGAGGGGCAGGGACACTCCCACTGGACGGAGCAGATACTCCCACCGCCAACTCCGGAAGAGGTGGGTGATCATCAGCGTCAGCAGGTAAAGGAGCACTCCCGCGGTGGGAAGGGCGCGCAGTTCCACCATCACCTGGGTACGGTCGACGCCGTGGAGGGCGTAGTAGATGCAGACGGCCGTGACCAGGCCGGACGCCAGGATCTTGCCGACCATCTTCAACGGGCACGCTTCTGTTTCGGAGCCGTCACCGTCACGGTCATCGGGAGGATCATCGCCACGGCTGCGGCAGCTCTCCTTCCAGGATCTGCCGGGGGTTTTCCGCCAGCAAGGTTTGCAGGGCCCTTTCGCCGAGATGCTTGCGGATCCAGGCGATGCCCGCGCCGATGGAGCGCGCGTCGTCGGCGCGATGAATATCGGTGGCTGCGGCGTGCACCAGCCCCTCTTGCAAAAGCTGTCGCGCCGTCCGCATCTCCGCTCGTCCATGGGCGCCGTCCAGCGCCCCCAGGTCGACCACCAGCGCCGCCGAGCGCCCCAGCGCCTCCGCCCGCTGCAGGTGGTTCTGTACCGCCAGGTAGCGTTCCGGGTGAGCCATCACCGGCAACTTCCCCTGTATGCGCAACGCAAACAGGGTGTCCTCGATTCCGCTCGGCATCAGCTGGGGAGTGACCTCGAACAGGAAGGCAGGGCCATCGTCGTAGCTGGGGATGGCGCGCTCCCCGATGCGTTGCAACAAAACGTCGTCCCAGAAGTTCTCGAATCCGAGACCCAGCGGCGCGCTCCCTTGCACCCGCAGCACCTCGTTCAGCGACGCCCGGGCCGCGTCGATGTCAGGCCGGGAGGGCAGGAACAACCCGGATCGCTGGTGCGGGGTCGCGTACAGCTCGGAAAACCCAAGATCAATGACGCAGTTGACCATCTGCTGGGCGACGGCGAGATCATCGGCCCCATCGTCCACGGCAAAGAGGTAGTGCGCGTGGAGATCTACATACCCGGACATGAGCCGCGCACGATAGCTCGACGAGCCGAAGCGCGCTACACTTCGGAACCACCGGGCAGGAAAGTGCGGGAAGAGCGGGAAGGGCTCGGGCGGCGGTTTGTCCATCTTCCGGAAAACCTCCCGCGTTAGGGCAATTGGTTCAAGAATCGTCGCGACACACCGACTAATTCAGGCCGTACTACCCGAGGAGACACGTAACAATGGGCCAGCCCGTGGTGATACCAAAATTTGAACTGCCGGAGGATCGGTCCCACTGGGCTGTTCGCGCAGCGTGGATCACAGGCGGACTCTTGCTGGTATCGGTGCTGGGGCTGGCGGCCGTGATCGTTCATCACCGCAACCTGGAAAACCAGGTGCAGATCGCCAAGGCGGAGGCCATCGCCCGCGTGAAGGCGGAGGCCGAAGTCAAGGTAGCCGCTATTGCGGCAGCGGCGAAGGCGCAGAAGGAAGCAGAGCTGGCGGCCAAGGTGGCAGCCCGAAGCATTCCGGCCACCACGTTGCCTGGCGCGACCACGGCCGGTAGCGGGGGCAACTCTGGCGACAAAGCCAATGCAGCGACGGGCAGCACCCAGGCGCGCCGCCACTACTCCCGTAGCGCCAAGACGTTCAAGAGCAAGAGTGGCCCGGGCGGCGTGGCCGGATTCAGGTCGGACAAGAAGCCGGCGGCGTCGAACAAGCCCGACGCCATCGATGAGTTACTCCGAAAGATGAAGTAACCCCTCGATCATGGACGGCCTTTTCATGCTAGAGACAAGGACCCTCACGTTGCGGGTTGTTTTTTGAGCGAAAGGGATCAGATGTCGGACCGCCGCGAGAACTCCGTTCTTGTCGCCCTGCGAGAGCTGCGTGGTATCGAAGACGAACGGGTAAAGCGGGAACAGGAGGAGGCCCGCGCCCGCCTGGAGGCGGAACGCGTGGCCAAGGAAGCCGCCGTGCTGCGTGCCCGCGAGGAGCAAGAGCAGCTACGCCTGGCCGAAGACGACCGCCTCCGTCGCATTGAGGACCAGAAGATCGCCAAGGTGCGCGAGGAGCAACTGCGCGTCGAGGAGGCGGAACGCCGCGCCCGCATCGAGGGCGAGATGAAGCTGCAGGAAGAGCGGATGCGCCTGGAGATTCAGTCCCGCGCCGGCAAGTCTCCCATGAAGCTGGTGCTGGGCGTGACCCTGGCCGCGGCGTTGGTGGGCGGCGTGATTGTCTACAAGATCCAGGCCGCCAACCGCGCGGAGATGGCGGAGAAGGAGCTGAAGGCACAGCAGGAGCACGACAAGGCAATGGCTGCCGAGCGGGCCTCCTTTCAAGCGGAACTGCAGAAGAAGATCGCCGCCATCACCCACGACATGGACGAGAAGCTGAAGTCAGCGCGCAGCGAGGCAGAGCGGTCGCAGATCATCGCGGAGGCCCGGGCGCGCAAGGAAGCAGCCGCCGAGGATCGGGGCCGTGGTCGCCGACGCAACGGCATCGCCGGCGGGTCCGATCAGCCGGCCAAGGCGCCGGGCGTGCGTGTCCCCGGCAAGCGCGATATCAACGACAACCTGCTCGACGGTCTCTGAGCCGCAAGGTCGGAAGGTCGGAAGCTCGGAAGGCCGGAAGCTCGGAAAGGCGAACTGGCCAGTCGCGCGCGGACGTCGGCCAGCGTGGCGGCGGCCGAAAGCCGTCACGCATTCAACTCCGGTGATGGTACAAATAGCGCCATCATGGTGGAGAAACTTGGCGACGAGCTGTTCGAGGCGAAGCGATCACGTCTGCTGGCCTTGATGGCTCGACTTTCCTACGAACGGCGGGAGGTGACCCTGGCCTCCGGTCTGAAGAGTAACTTCTACATAGACTGCAAGCAGTCGGTGCTCACCGCGGAGGGGCACTTCCTGGTGGGCTCGTTGCTGTTGACGCTTGTGCGTCAGCGCTCCCCCAGCGTGGAGGCCATCGGCGGTTTGACCATGGGCGCCGACCCCCTTGCTTCCGCGGTTTCCACGCTGAGCTATGTGTCCGGACCGGCGCTGACCGCCTTTTACGTGCGCAAAGAGCCGAAGGGACACGGCACCGGCCAGTGGATGGAGGGGGGGAAATCGCTGCGGTCGGGCATGCCGGTTGCCATCGTGGAGGACGTGGTGACAACGGGAGGCTCGGCATTGAAGGCCATCGCGCGTGCTCGCGAGTTCGGGCTAGACATCAAGCTGATCCTGGGGCTGGTGGATCGGGAGGAGGGGGGACGCGAGGCGCTGGAGCGGGAAGCGCCCCTGGTGACGCTGTTTACCAAACGCGACTTCGATGGCGGCGATAGCGGCAGTGTTCCGGATGTGGGTGGCCGCGGTGGGCCGGCGCTGAAACGGGAGGTCGGGTGAGGAACGCCCCGATCTGGTCCGGTGTCGTCCTCGGGCTGGCCGCCTCGCTGGCGGCTGGATGTGGAACGCCGCAGCCGCCAGTGGTGGATTTCGTGGGGGTGCCGCGTCCCTACACCTCGGACGACTACCCCCAGGTTTATGAGCGATGGACCCGTTACCACAAGGTGGCACACGAGACCGAATCCGTGCTCGAGGTGTGGGCCACCTTCAAGAGCCGTGACTATCGCGAAGCCTTCGTGGCCCGATACGCCGCGGATTATTCGCTGAACGCCGCCGACCGAGATCAGTTGATGCAGTCGCAGCGGGAAGCGGCGGATTCGGCCTACGAATTCATGCTCACCGCCCAGAGCGCCAACTATCGCTGGAATGATCTGGAGAAGAAGAATTCACCCTGGCGCGTGACCTTGGTGGATGGCGCGGGCAACGAAATGGCGCCCGA
>JBDSME010000394.1:0-5355 GCA_039916065.1 Polyangia bacterium | reverse complement strand
AGGATGTCGGGGATCAGCGCGATCCCCTTCTCGGCGATGTAGGGTTCGGCGGCGGTGTCGGTGGGGCCATTGGCTCCTTCCACGATCAGCTTGCAGGTCAGCGCCTTCGCCTCTTCGATGCCAATCTCCAGCTCCAGCGCCGCCGGAATGAAGATGTCCACGGCGGTGGCGAAGAACTCCTGGCGGCTGATGGCGCGCGCGCCCGGGTACCCCACCACCGAACCGGTGCGGGACACGTACTCGCTCAGCTTGTACGGGTTGATGCCGTC
The DNA here is from genome assembly GCA_039916065.1 of Polyangia bacterium. Taxonomy (GTDB): domain Bacteria; phylum Myxococcota_A; class Polyangia; order Fen-1088; family Fen-1088; genus FEN-1088. The sequence continues at coordinate 5,086 of JBDSME010000394.1, read as the reverse complement.
TCCGTTCAGGATGTAGCCCTTCCAGTCTCCGGTGGAGATCAGCGACGCGCCGGTGCGTGCCAGAATCTTCGCCGTGTTCGAGCCCACGTTGCCGAACCCCTGGACAGAGAAAGTGGCGCCGTTCAGATCGAAGCGCTGGTCGCGCGCCCACTCGGTGATGCAGTGGACGATGCCCTGGCCGGTGGCCGATTCTCGCCCGTGCGAGCCGCCCGAGGCCAGCGTCTTGCCGGTGACCACGCGGCGGTTGGCGTTCTTGTCCGAGAAGCCCACCACGTTCATGTATGTGTCCATCATCCACACCATGATCTGGCCGTTTGTGCCGACGTCGGGCGCCGGGATGTCGTACTCAGGGCCGATGTTGGCGCCCAGCGCGTGGGTGAAGCGGCGGGTGATTCGCTCCAGCTCGCTCTGAGAATGGTCGCGCGGCGAGAACTTGATGCCGCCCTTGCCGCCGCCGAACGGGATGTCGTGCAGGGCGCATTTGTAGGTCATCCAGCATGCCAGCGCCTTCACCTCGTCCAGCGACACCGCCTCGTGGTACCGGATGCCCCCTTTGTACGGTCCCAGGATGTTGTTGTGCTGGACCCGGTACCCCTTGAACAGCTTGTAGTCCCCGTTGTCCATCCGGACGGGGAAGTTCACGATGATCTCGTTCTTCGGCTGTGAAAGGATGCTGACCACGGGCCCGGGAAGGCCGCAGATCTTGGCGGCGGTCTCCAGCTGGTCCTGGGCAATCTTGTACGGATTCGGCTTCTGGTCCGACATGGTGTGTGATCCTAGCGCATTTGGTGGAGGGCGACGCACCGGGTCGCTGACACAACAAAATTGAAAAACGGCAGAAGTTCCGCGCAGCTTGAGTCCAGGCTGGCCCACCGCGCCGGCGATTAGATCGCCGCGGTGCTTGACCCGGGAGGGCCGGCGGGGCAGATCGGAACCGCTTTGTCCGCTCCCCCGTCCGGTTCGTTGTCCGTCGCCGCCCGTCCGCAGACCCTGGCGCGCCTCTCTGGCGGCGCGCGCGCCCTGGCGCTGGAGATCGCCGCCGAATCGCGCGCCGAATGGGGGTACGCCAGCGACATCATCGCCCGGGCATTTCGCGCCCACCGCGAGCTGGGCAGCTCCGAGCGGCGCAAGATCGCCGAGACCATCTACGGCCTGATCCGATTCGACCGTCGGCTGGACAAGATCGTTGACGAGATGCTGGCCGCGGCGGGAAGGGGCGGGGCAGGGGTGCAGGCGAAAGCCAAAGCCAGTGGATGGGCCGTGGCCCATTCGCCCATCGATTTTTCGCCGATCGTGCGCGACGAGCTGAAGTTGATCGTGTTTGAGCTGCGCGAGGGCCTGCCCGGGGAGGCGGTCACCGCGGATGTACGCCGGCTGGTGCGTGGCGATCTGGACCTGGACCTGGCGCAGGGCCCGGACGCCGGTCTGGGCAAGGCGGCGGGAGCGGAACGCGAGGCCATCCGCCTGTCGGTGCCGACCTGGCTGTTCGAGAAGCTGGCGGCCGAGCGCGGACAGGAAGCCGCGGCCGGGCTGATCGATGCGATGAACCAGCGCGCGCCGCTGGCCATCCGCGTGAACACGGCCCTCACCACCCGCGACAAGCTGATTGACGAACTGGCGGAGGAGGGGGTCACGGCGCGCCCGGGACGCTGGACGCCCACGGCGCTGGTGCTGGAGACCCGCGTGAACGCTTTCGGCCTGTCGGCGTTTCGCCGCGGCCTGTTCGAGGTGATGGACGAAGGGAGCCAGGTCGTCGCCGAGCTGGTGGCGCCCCCTCCCGGCGGGCGTGTTCTGGACGCCTGCGCAGGGGCGGGGGGCAAGACGCTGGCGCTGGCGGCGTCTCTGGCCGGCAAGGGGCGCGTGCTGGCCATCGATGTCGACGGCAAGAAGCTGGAAGAGCTGCGCCGTCGGGCCCGTCGCGCCGGCTTGAACAACGTGACGGCGCGGGTGATCGGCAAGGATGGGGCGGAGCTTCCCGCGGAGGCGCGGCCTTCCGGGTGGGACCGGGTGCTGGTGGACGCGCCCTGCTCGGGCCTCGGGACCCTGCGCCGGAACCCCGAGGCGCGCTGGCGCATGCGTCCGTCGACGGTGGCGGAGTTCCCGCCGCGGCAGATGGGGCTGCTGGTCACCTACGCGCCGCTGGTCGCGGTGGGCGGGCGGCTGATCTACGCCACCTGTACCGTGATGGGCGATGAGAACGAAAGGGTGGTGGAACAGTTCCTGGCCGAGCGCGACGACTTCGTGCGCGTGCCCGTGAAGGAGATCTGGGGACGCGCGCGCGCCGAGGAGCTGAGCCAGGGCGAGGATGGGTTCCTTCGGTTGTCCCCGGCGCTTCATGACACCGACGGTTTTTTCGCGGCGGTGATGCGGCGGGTGCGATGAGATGAGTCGGGAGATCGCCGCCGGCCGCCGTCTGCACCTGATTGCTTGGCTTTGCGCGTTCGCCCCAGCGTTGGCCGCCGTGGCGGCAGTGCCGCCGCCGGCTCCGCCTCGCGCGCCAGGGGCGCCAGCGGTGGGTACGTTGACGCCGACAGCGTCGACGCCGGCAGCTCCACTAGGCTCCGCGCCCTCGCCAGCCGGCGCACCCGCCGCCAGCACACCCGTCGCCGCGCCTCCGATCGCTGACGCCGACCCTCTGACCATCGAGGTCCTCACTTTTGGTCCCGGCCAGCACCCGTTCACGCGCTTCGGGCATAACGCCATCCGCGTGATCGATCGCCAAGCCGGTACCGACGTCGTCTACAATTTTGGGACCTTCATCTTCGATTCGCCGCGCCTGCTGGTGGACTTCTTGAAGGGGCGCCTGCGCTACTGGCTCTCTCGCGCCAGCATGGCCGCCACAATGCGCGTGTACCAGCACGAGGACCGCGACATCGAAACGCAGGAGCTGGAGTTGACCCCTGGGCAAAAGCGCGAGCTGGTCACGCGGTTGGAGGTGAACGCCCGTCCCGAGAACCGTGACTATCGCTACGACTACTTCGCCGACAATTGTTCCACGCGGGTGCGCGATGCCATCGACGGCGTCATGCAGGGGCGGCTGCGCGCCAGCGCCGTGGGGCAGGGGACCATGACCTTGCGCGCTCACGCTCTACGCATGGCCGCGGACGATCTCCCGCTCTACACGGCGCTGCTCATCGTGCTGGGGCCGCGGTCCGATCGCCCCGTCGACGAATGGGCCGAGGACTTCCTGCCCGAGATGTTGCAGCGCACGCTGCGCAACGCCGAATCGTTGCCGGCGGGCGATACCTGGCTCACGGGCCCCGGCGGTGATCGCGCCGCCGTTGCGCGCACCGGCCACCTCGTGAAGTCCGAACGGGTGCTGTTTGCGGACGATCGCCCGGCGCCGCGCCGCGAGCCCCCGAACCGCCTACCCGCTTTTCTGGGGGTGGGCGTGGCCGCGGGCATTCTGCTGTTCCTGCTGGGCCGGCTGGGAAGGCGGTGGGTGCTGGCGCGGCTGGTGTTCGGGCTGCTGGTGTCGGCGCTGGGCCTGCTCCTGGGTGGTATCGGCTGCTTTCTGGTCGGTTCCTGGGCGTTCACGCCGCACGCCGTGGTGTACCGCAACGAGAACATCCTGCTGTTCGCTCCTTTCGCCATCACCTTTGCCATTCTGGGGCTCGGCACGGCGTTCGGAAGCAAGGGGGCCACGCGCAAGGCCTTCCTGGTGGCGGCGGCCGCATTGGGGTTGGCGCTCGCCGGCTGCGCGCTGAAGATGTTTCCCTGGTCACGGCAGGACAACAGCGCGCTGCTGCTGATGATGCTCCCGTTCTGGTGGGGACTCACCGCCGGCACGCGCGCCGTCGGTCTTCACGGCGAACCACGAGACTGAGCCGGCGGGTTGACGGGCCAACCGTTGGCCTCCCGCAAGATGGTCCCGCGCCGGTGATAGACTTCCTGCAATGGACCCTGGATACGCAGAGCGCCGTTCACGTCTGGCATCGCTACTCGGACCGCGTTCCGCTCTGCTGCTGGCCTCGCCTCCCGAACGACTGCGCAACGGAGACGTCCAGTACAAGTTCCGGCAGGACAGCGACATCCTGTATCTGACGGGCTTTGATGAACCAGGCACCGTGGTGGTCCTGCGTCCCGATCACCCCACCACCCCGTTCGTGATGTTCGTGCGCCCGCGCAGCCCCGCCGACGAGATCTGGACGGGCCGCCGCGCCGGCATCGAGGGCGCGGTGGCGCGCTTCGGCGCTGGCGCCGCCTTTCCCATCGCCGAGCTGGACGCAAAGTTGCCCGAGCTCCTGGCCGGCGTGGAGGACATCCACGTCGCCTTCGGACATGACGAGGACTGGGACGCCCGCGTGCTGCGCGTGCTCGGTCGCATGCGCGCCGCCGAGCGTCGCGGTCAACGCGCGCCCGTGCGCCTGGTCGACGCGCGGCTGACCCTGCACGAGATGCGGCTCTTCAAGAGCGCTGCCGAAATCGCACAGCTCCGCCTCGCCGCCGAGATCACCGCCCAGGCCCACATCGGCGCCATGCGCGCCGCGAAGGGCGGGGTGGGCGAGCACGAGATCGAGGCGCTGATCGACTACACCTTCCGCCGCCAGGGCGGCACTGGCCCCGGTTATCCCAGCATCGTGGGCGGCGGCGCCAACGCGGTCATCCTGCATTATGTGGAGAACAGCGCGCCGCTGGAAGAGGGCAAGCTCCTGCTGATCGACGCCGGTTGCGAGGTGGCGGGCGGATTCACCGCGGATGTCACCCGAACCTTCCCGGTGGGCCGTCCGTTCTCCCCCGCCCAGCGCCGGGTCTACCAGGCGGTCCTGGACGTGCAGATCGCCGCTATAGAAGCGGTGCGCCCCGGCGCCACCATCGACGCCATTCACAACCAGGTGGTCGAGCAGCTCACCCAAAAGATGGTGGAGCTGGGTTTGCTCGAAGGCGAGGTGCCGGCGCTGATCGAAAAAGGCGCCCACAAACCGTTCTACATGCACCGCACCAGTCACTGGCTGGGACTGGACGTGCACGACGTGGGCTTCTACAGCATCGAAGGGGCGGCCCGTCCGCTTCAGCCCGGGATGGTGCTGACCATTGAGCCCGGCCTGTACATCGCCGAAGACGCCGCCGCGCCGGCCGAGTTGCG
>JBDSME010000393.1:0-7070 GCA_039916065.1 Polyangia bacterium | reverse complement strand
AGGGCGTGCCCGGGGATCATTCCGGGGCGGGAGAAGACCAGGATCTGGTCTCGAAAGACCATCAAGGTGGGGATGGACTGGATGCCGAAGGTCCCGGCCAGCTCGGGCTGAGCCTCGGTGTTGACCTTGCCGAACACCACGTCGGCATACCGTTCTGACGCCTGGTCGTAGATGGGGGCGAAGCTCCGGCACGGACCACACCAGGGGGCCCACCAATCGATGACCAAAATCCCGGGTTTCTCGACGTGCGCTTCGAAGTTCTCTCCGGTCAGCTCGACGGTGGCCATGTCAACCTCCGCAGCCCAGTATGAGCTACCCTAGGCCCGTGGTCGAGGTCGTCGAGCTCTCCAAGACTTATCGGGTCCATCAGCGCGCCGCGGGCGTCGGGGCGGCACTGCGTTCGGTGTTTCACCGACCTACCCGGGCGGTGCACGCTGTTCAGGGATTGTCGTTCAGCATCGGCGAGGGTGAACGGGTGGGGTTTTTGGGACCCAACGGTGCGGGCAAAACCACCACCCTGAAAGTCCTTTCGGGGCTGCTGCATCCGACGGCCGGCAAGGTGACCGTCGGTGGCTTCGTCCCCTTCCGCCGCGATCCCGCGTTCCTGAAGCAAATCACGCTGGTGATGGGGCAGAAGCAGCAGCTCTTGTGGGACCTGCCCCCTTCCGAAACCTACGCCATGAACCGCGCCCTCTACGAGATCCCGCGCGCCCAGGCGGAAGAGACCATTCGCGAGCTGGTGGCCCTGCTGGAGATCGGGGACCTCGTCAACAAGCCCACCCGCCAGCTTTCACTTGGCGAACGCATGAAGTGTGAGCTGGTGGCGGCGCTGCTGCACCGGCCCCGCGTGCTATTTCTCGACGAGCCGACCATCGGTCTCGACGTTTCGATGCAGGCGAAGATGCGCGACTTCATTCGCCACTACAACGAGCAGTTCCGCGCGGCGGTGCTCCTCACCAGTCACTACATGGACGACGTCACGGCGCTTTGCCCCCGGGTCATCGTCATCGATCACGGCCGGCTGCTCTACGACGGGGATCTCAAGGCCCTGGTCCGCCGCATCCGCCCCGACAAGCGTCTCACCATGCGCCTGTCGGGCCCGGTGGAACGCGCTGCTCTGGAAAAGCTGGCCACGCTGGTCTCATTCGAAGCGGGCCAGGCGGTGCTGTCGGTTCCGCCCGAGCGCCTGAACGCCACCGTGCAAAGCGCCCTGGCGACGCTGCCGGTCGCCGACCTGGCGGTGGAGGATCCCCCCCTGGAAGAGGTGATGCGCGAGATGTTTCAGCGCAACGTCCCCGCCCCTGCCCCTGCCCTGTTGGGCGGAGATCGCCCCTGAACGCGGCGCGCGACTTCTCGGCGCAGCTCCGGCGGGCGGCCCGGGCCTACCCCACCCTGTTGCGCGTGGGGCTCTCGGAGGTGGTGGCCTACCGGGCCGAGTTCGTGGTCTGGATCCTCACCACGAACATGCCCTTCGTGATGCTGGCCATCTGGCATGCCGTGGCCGCGGAGGGACCCATCGGTCGTCTTGGGCAGAAGGATTTCGTCGCCTACTACCTGGGAGGATGGTCCATCCGCCTGCTCACCAGCACCTGGATGGTGTGGGAGCTGAGCATGGAGATCCGCGGCGGCACCTTGTCGGCGCGCCTGTTGCGCCCGCTGCATCCGCTGTTCGCATTTTCGGCGCAGCACCTGGCGGCGCTGCCCATGCGGCTGTTGGTGGTGACCCCGGTGGTCGCCGCGCTGGTGTGGACGGCCGGCGATCGTCTGGCGATCCGGGACCCCAGACTGCTTTTGATCTTCCTGCTTTCGATGGTGGGCGCCTGGCTGCTGATCTTCTTCACCATGGTGTTCCTGGGCTCGCTCAGCTTCTTCCTGGAGAGCGCCGTCGGCGTGTTCGAGGTCTGGCTGGCGCTGTTCGCCGTGTTCTCCGGATATCTGGTCCCCAACGAGCTCCTTCCCTGGTGGGTGGGGCGGGCGGCGCGATTGTCGCCCTTCGATTCCATGCTGGCCTTTCCGCTCGAGACCTTGATTGGCCTGCGGGACCTGCCGGCGGCGGCGCACGCCCTGGCCATCCAGTGGCTCTATCTGGCCGCCATGGCGGTGTTGGCCCTGACCGTCTGGCGGCGCGGGGTCAGGCGTTACGTGGCCCATGGTGGATAGGCGGATAGGTGGATAGGTGGATAGGTGGATAGGCGGATAGGCGGATAGGGACGGCCCGCGACATCATCCTTCTTATGCGCACGTTGTCACGATATGGCCGACTGCTGGTGCTGCAGATGCGGATGTCTGCGGTGACCGCCATGCAGTACCGGTCGGACTTTATCTTGAAGGGCATCATCTCCCTGGTCTGGCTGGCGGTGGCCCTGATTCCGCTGATCAGCGTGTTTCAGCAGCGTGCGTCGGTGCGCGGCTGGTCCTTCCCCGAAGCCCTGGTGGTGGTGGGCTGGTTCTCGCTGATGAAAGGAATCCTGGAGGGCGCGATCAGCCCCAGTCTGACCAGCGTGGTGGAGCACGTTCGCAAAGGCACGCTGGATTTTTTGTTGCTCAAGCCGGCGGATGCCCAGTTCCTGGTGTCGACCGCGAAGTTCGAACCGTGGCGGGTGATGGATCTGGTGGGAGCTGTCGCCGTATTCGCCTACGCTTTTCACCGCATCGGCCACTGGCCACCGCCGTCAGCGGTGGTGGTGGCGTTGGCCCTGCTGGGGGTGGCCGTCGCGGTGCTGTACGCCCTATGGATCCTGGTGGTCAGCGCGTCGTTCTGGGTGGTGAAGGTGGACAACCTCAGCTATCTGTTCGGCTCGCTGTTCGATGCCGGGCGCTGGCCCATCGCGGTGTTCCGCGGCGCGCTCTGGTTCGCTTTCACGTTCGTTTTTCCTCTGGCCCTGATGACGAGCTATCCCGCCATGGCGTTGCTCGAACGGCTGCCGGCGTTCACGGCGGTGGCGGCCCTGGCCGGGGGGCTAGCGTTCGCATCGTTGGCGCGGCTGGTCTGGCGGCGGGCGCTGGCTTTCTACACCTCGGCCAGTTCTTGACCGTCCCCCTGAACAATTGGCCAGTCCTGGGTGAGGTGGAGTAACTTCCTCTGGTCCGACAGTCCGACAGTCCACATTCCGCGCCCGAGCAACCGGCCGCCGCATCGGACGAAAATCCGACGAATCCACACGCGAACCAATCCTTCAATTCGACAGGCCCACAGGCCGGCACCCCAGCAAGAAACCCGCATCACTCTTCAATTTTAATGGACGCCGAGACCCTCCACAGCCAGGTCAGCTCTCTGCACGCCCATTTCTCGTCGGGCGGCGACCTCGACCCAACGCTGCGCGCCAGCTGCGCCGCCGCGCTGGAGACACTGCGCGGGGTATGGCGCCGGGCCCCGGAGCTGTTCCGCCAGGACACCATGGCGGCCCTGAAGGACATCTCACGGGCGTTGCGGTCGGGGGAGCCTCCTCAGCTTCCGCTGTTGAGTGGACCGTCTCCCGCGCGGGGCCCGGCGAGCTATCTTCCTTCCTCTCCCGCTCCCGCGCTCACGGCTGCGCCGCTGCGGCGCGAAGGCGCGTTCCCACCGGATGCCGCTCGCAACGCGCTGAAGTCCATCTTCGGATTCGACAGGTTCCGACCGGGCCAGGAGGAGATCATCTCCGCAGTGCTCGCCGGCCGCGACTGTATCGGCGTGATGCCGACCGGCGCTGGAAAGTCCCTGACCTACCAGATTCCGGCGCGCCTGCTCGGTGGGACCACCCTGGTGGTGTCTCCGCTCATCGCCCTGATGAAGGACCAGGTCGACGCCATGGCCGAGGCCGGTATCCGCGCCACGTTCATCAATTCCAGTCTGGCTCCAGACGAACGCCGCGCCCGTCTGGAGGGGCTGTGGGCGGGGGCCTACGAGCTGGTCTACGCCGCGCCGGAAGGGATCGAGGCCAGCGTGGGGTCGGCGCTGGCGCGCACCCGCCTGTCCCTGATCGCGGTGGACGAGGCTCATTGCATCAGCCAGTGGGGGCACGACTTTCGTCCCGCGTATCGCAACCTGGCGGGATTGAAACGGCGGTTCGGCGGGGTGCCGGTGCTGGCGCTGACCGCTACCGCGACACACGGGGTCATGGCGGACATCGTCCAGCAACTGGCGATGGTGGCGCCCGCCGAGTACCGCGGCAGCTTCTTCCGCCGCAACCTCAACCTGGGCGCCTACCGAAAAGGCGCGGACGGCGACACCGACGCCACCGGCCGGCGCATGGGCGGAGTGCGCGCCGCCATCTTGCGGTTGGTGCGGGCGCATCACGGTGAAAGCGGCATTGTGTACTGTCTGTCGCGCAAGGCAGCCGAGGGCACCGCCGAGTTTCTGCGGTCGGAAGGCATTCACGCCGCCCCCTATCACGCGGGTTTGCCCCCAGAAGAACGGACCCGCACGCAGGACGCCTTCCGGCGTGACCGGGTGGACGTGGTGGTGGCCACCGTGGCGTTCGGGATGGGGATCGACAAGCCGGACATCCGTTACGTGATCCACCGCGACATGCCCAGGTCGATTGAAGGGTACTACCAGGAGATTGGTCGAGCGGGACGCGATGGCTTGCCCAGCACCTGCGTGCTCTTCTATTCATGGGCGGACGTGGTGAGCTACGCCCGCTTTTCGTCGGAAGGCCCGCCCGAGATCGCCGAGCGACAGCAGGACCAGGCGCGCGAGATGTTCCGCATGGCCGATGATAGCCGGCGCTGCCGACACCAGAGCGTTACCGGGTATCTGGGCGAGGTCATCGCGGCGTGTGGGTCGTCGTGCGACGTCTGCACTGGCCATGATGTCCTGGCCACCTGCGCCGCCACTCCGCGCAAATCGGGCAAATCCGGCAGATTGGACAAGACGGGCAAAACGAGTAGATCGCCTTCATCCCAAGCCACCGCGAGCGGCGGTGGGGCGACGCACGGCGCCTATCCCGAGCGAGCTGACCCGGAGGAGGCGGCCGTCCCTGGCCGGGACCGCAGCGGGTCGTCGGGCGATGATCTCTTCGCGCGCCTGCGACAGGTGCGACGGCGCCTGGCGGACGCGCGGGGCATTCCTGCCTACATGGTGTTCAGTGACGCGACGCTGCTGGAAATGGCCGCGCAACGTCCCCGGACGGCGGAGGCGCTACTATACATCTCTGGCGTGGGGCCCAAGAAGTTGGCGGCGTATGGCGAGGCGTTCCTGGACCTGATGCGCGACAAAGCGTAAGACTCCCGGGTAAGCCGCAGCGGTGGCCCCAACCGAGCAGAGGCGCCCATGGACTTCGCAGAGATCAGCCTGTTTTCGCACCTCGTCGCCCGGCCAGAATCGGATCTCGACCTGGCCCGTGCCGCGTTGCTGATCGCCTTGCCTGAATACCCGAAACTGGATGTGGCCAGCTACGTCGAACAGCTGGATCGCATTGGTGCGACGGCGGCACTGCGCATCTCCGAAGCGCGGGGCCTGCCGCCGCTGGGGACAATAATTCGATACCTCTACGAAGAGCTGGGTTTTCACGGCAACACCACCGACTACTACGACCCACGGAACTGCTTCCTGAACGAGGTGCTGGATCGCCGCACCGGAATTCCCATCAGCCTGGCGCTGGTGTTGACCGAGATCTCCCGGCGCGTGAGCATCGACGCGCGCGGTGTCTCTTTCCCCGGCCACTTCCTGGTCCGCGTGCGCGACAGCAACGGCGACATCATGTTCATCGACCCCTTCGACGGGCGGCTGCTGGACGAACGTCACCTGGCCGAGTTGCACCAGCGCGCGATCGGCAAGGAGGCGCCCATCGATCCGCGCGTGCTCGAGCCTGCCAGCAAAGGGCACGTGTTGCTGCGCGTCCTGAACAACCTGCGCGCCATCTATGAACGGGCCGGCGATCAGGAACGATTGCTGGGGGTGCTGGCGCGCATGCAGGTGCTCAGTCCCGATGATGAGATCCACGGCCGCATCCGACAGCTCGCGGGTCGTGGCGCACAATCGTTGAACTGACCGGGCGTAGCGGGAACGAGGTCTCCCTTGACGGCCCCGCCGTCGGCCCGGTTCGCCTTTGGGTATAGTGGCGCACATGAACAGGATTTTGGTCCTGCTGGCCGTGATCCAGATCGCCTGGTCACGCCCAACCTGGGCCGCCGGTAATGTGCCCGCCGGTCCAATGCGGGGGGATTCCGTCGCGCCCAGCACCAGCGTCGAGAGCGCCGGCGAGGCGGCGGCGGAGCTGGAAGGCGAGCCACGAACGGAGCTGCAGCAGCCCGTTCCCTTCGACGATCCCACCTTCGGACCGCGGTACACCATCGAACGGATCGAGGTGCGCGGCAACCGAAAGACAGAGTCCGTGCTGATCCTGGGCGAGCTCGGTCTGTACCCGGGCGATCAGCTCACTGCGTCCGACCCGCGCGTGGAAGCGGCGCGGATTCGGCTGCTGGCGCTGGGCTTCTTCCTGGATGTGCATCTGGCGCTGGGCAAGGGATCGGGCCGCGGCGATGCCGTTCTGATCGTCCAGGTCGAGGAGCGCGGCACCGTCATCCTGAACGCGCTCTACCTCGGGTCCAGCGCTGCCACCGCGTTCTGGGGCGGACTGGAGATCGCCGAGAACAACCTCCTTGGCCGCGGCATCAGCCTGGGCACCGGGTTCGTGGCGTCGTCGCGCCCCGACGTGGCGGAGGCCGATCGCAACCTGGGGGCCCGCGTCCGCGCTTTGGTTCCGCCCCTGGGAGGCACCGGGTTGATGATCAGCGGCACGGGCCTGCTGGTGTCGGGCAGTGAGTTCTTTCGTGTCAGGGGCACGGACGACAGCGGCGCGCCCGAGCTGTTCGCCGCCCTTCGGATCAGGCGCGTCGGCGGTATCGTGGGTGTGGGCCGCGCCCTCACCCACGCGGCTCGCCTGTTCCTCGATTTCCGGGAGGAGGGCATCAGCGCGCATTTGCCCACCACCACCAGCCGCGCTCTCACATCGGGGCCGACCCGCCCCATCGACTTTGGTGTCGCCGACGGCTTCAGCCGCGTCGGGTCGGTCACCGCCACGGTCGACTTCGACACGCGCTCCGACCCTCTGGTTCCGCGCGCCGGGACTCACGTCGCGCTGTCGGTG
>JBDSME010000392.1:0-3347 GCA_039916065.1 Polyangia bacterium | reverse complement strand
GGTGTGCGCGTGGTGACCGCGCACTCGACCAGCCCGGCGGCCGTGATTCAACTGCCGGCCGGATCGCCAGGGGGCACCCAGCCCTGGGCCCGCGCCACTTCCGGCAACGTGGCGGTCCACACCGGCTGCCACCTGTTCGAATCGAACCAGATGGACGACATCTTCCTGGCGGCGCGCGCAGCCGGCGTCAAATCAGTGTTCTCGGGGGGCGACGCCAACTACGCGGTGTTCACCACCGCTGATTTTCACTACGGCATGATGATGGACGACGCCGTCACCGTTCAACACGCCATCGACCATCTGAAGAACGATCACGCGCGGCTGCTCCGTGTTCACCTGCAGCGGGTACGGGATTTTTGGACCGGCCCAGCCGACAAGACCGACCCCGGCTCCGCGTATGTGCGCCACCTGGTGGAGGTGGACGGCCTGCTGGGTCGGCTCATCCAGGCGCTGAAGGACGTCGCGCTGTGGGACACCACCTATCTGGTGGTGGCCGCGGATCACGGCATGGGGCAGGCCTCCTCCAGCACGCACGTGGCATCCAGCCTTTCGTCCTGGAACCCGTTCATGGCGTTTTATGGGCCCGGGTTGAAGAGAGGCGCCAGCATCCCGTACGCCGAGTTGCCTGATATCGCCGTCACCACCGTGAAGTTCTTCGGGTGGCCCCCGCTGCGCGGCCACCTGGACCCGGCGGTCAACATCCCCGTCAAGGGGACAACGGGCACCGTGCTGTCGAATCTGTTCCTGGGTGCACCAGACGAACTGGCCCATCCCCGCTACGTCGAGGAGTGTCTGGCCCTGGGAGCGGCCTGCACCAGCACCGGTGACGACTTTGGCCCCTACCGCCAGAGCATGCTGGGCCTGATTCGCGCGCCATAACTGCAGGATGACCGGATGCCCGGATGTCCGGCGCGCGGACGGCGGTCGCCGCCCGCGATCGTCAACGTCGGGACGAGGGACGAGGGGTTACGTGTTAGACCCGCACGATGGCAGCAACTACCCCAGACTACCTGCGCCGCATCCTGAATGCGCGGGTCTACGACGTCGCCCTCGAAACGCCGCTGGAGGACGCCCCCCAGCTGTCCGCCCGCCTGGGTGGCCGGGTGATGTTGAAGCGCGAGGACCTGCAGCCGGTGTTCAGCTTCAAGCTTCGCGGGGCCTACAACAAGATGGTCAACCTGCCCGAGGCCGTGCGGCAGCGGGGCGTGATCGCCGCCAGCGCCGGCAATCATGCCCAGGGGGTGGCCCTGGCGGCCAGCAAGCTGCGCTGCCGCGCGGTGATCGTGATGCCGGTGACCACGCCCGAGGTGAAGATCGAAGCGGTGCGCCGGCTGGGCGCCGAGGTGGTGCTGCACGGTGATTCCTTCTCGGATGCGTACGCGCGCGCCCTGATCCTGCAGCGCAAGGGCAAGCTGACCTTCGTGCACCCCTTCGACGATCCCGACGTCATCGCGGGGCAGGGGACGGTGGGAATGGAGATCCTGCGCCAGCACCACCCGCGGGAGCACGGTCCCTTGCATGCCATCTTCGTGGCGGTGGGAGGGGGTGGATTGATCTCGGGGGTGGCGGCGTACGTGAAGGAGGTCCGTCCCGAGATCAAGATCATCGGCGTGCAGACCGCAGACTCGGACGCCATGACGCGGTCGCTGGCGGCGGGGCGGCGCATCGAGCTGCAGCAAGTGGGTCTGTTCTCGGACACCACGGCGGTGCGGCTGGTGGGCAAGGAGACCTTCCGCCTGTGCAAACGCTACGTGGACGAGATGATCACCGTCGACACCGACGCGCTGTGTGCGGCCATCAAGGACGTGTTTCAGGAGACCCGGTCCATCCTGGAGCCGGCCGGCGCCCTGGGGGTGGCGGGGGCCAAGGTCTACGCGGCCCGCTCGCCCCTGGCCGGGAAGACCATCGCGGCGATCGCCTGTGGCGCAAACATGAACTTCGATCGCCTGCGCTTCGTGGCCGAGCGCGCCGAGGTGGGTGAGCAACGCGAGGCTCTGTTCGCCGTCACCATCCCCGAAGCGCGCGGCAGCTTCAAACGGCTGTGCACGCTGATCGGTGACCGCAACGTCACCGAGTTCAACTACCGCATCGCCGACCGGGCGGTGGCGCGCGTGTTCGTGGGGGTCCAGCTCGCGCGCAAGGGCGAGGCGGCGTTGCTGGGACGTTCGTTCCGACAGGCGGGATTTCCCGCTGTGGATCTCACGAACGACGAGCTGGCCAAGGTGCATGTGCGCCACCTGGTGGGTGGCCGCTCACCCCTGGCGGCGCACGAACACCTGTATCGGTTCGAGTTCCCCGAACGTCCGGGAGCTCTGATGCGCTTCCTGGCCAGCATGTCTCCGCACTGGAACATCTCGCTCTTTCACTACCGCAACCAGGGCGCCGACCACGGCCGGGTGCTGGTGGGATTGCAGGTCCCGCCCAACGAGAAAGCCGAACTGCGCCAGTTCCTGGTCGCCCTTGGCTATCGCCACTGGGACGAAAGCCAAAACCCGGCGTATCAGCTCTTCCTGGGCTCCGCCTGAAGCAACCGCGGGTTACACACTGCCCTCACCCTGACCCTCTCCCAAAAATGCAAAAATGGGAGAGGGCAAACTGTTGGCTTGGATGCGGGCGCGTCCTGTACTTGGTCCCTGGACTTCCTCTCCCCGTCGTCCTCCGGTCCCCTCTCCCACTTGTGGGCGAGGATGAGGGTGAGGGGGACGCAACGGCGTGTTTGCTCACGGATGAACCGACAACGGCTGTTCCCACCGGCCGGAGCTGGCGGAGCGCGCGATGGCGTCGATCACGGTCATGGTGGCGATGGCGTCCTCGATGGGGACGGGAGCGGGGCCGCCGCCGCGGATGGCATCGCAGAAGAGCCCGCACTGGACCTGCCATTGGTCACAGGCGGGAAACGAGATCTGTTGCACTCCGTCCGAGGCGCCGGGCGCTCCCTGGTCCAGCCGCAGGTGGCTGGCGCGGTCTGACGGCATGCTCCAGGGAAGGTCGATGAGCAGGTGACCGCGCGTGCCGAACACGTCCACCACCTGATGCCCGGACAGCTGGGTGGCACAGGTGAAGGTCGCCTGGCCGGTGGGAAACTCCAGCATGGCCGAGGTCAGTCGGTCCGTTCCGAAGGCGGGATCGCGCTCCATCAAGCCGATCACCCGCGTCGGTTCCGCGTCGAACAGGAAACGCGACATGGTGATGGGATAAAAGCCCACGTCCAGCAGACCGCCGCCACCGATGGCGGCCTGGTTGCGCACGTTCTGCGGTGCCACGTTGTAGTACGAGAAGAAACCGGTCATCGCCCGCAACTCTCCGAGGCGCCCCTCCCGAACCAGGGTGCGCGCCCCCACCCAGCG
>JBDSME010000391.1:0-4716 GCA_039916065.1 Polyangia bacterium | reverse complement strand
ATCTGCTCGTTGACCCAGCCCGGCACCACGAGCCCGGCGGCTTCCATCTTCGCCGCGGTCTCCTTCACCCCCAGAGCGTCCCAGGTCTCGAAAGGGCCGCGCTCCCAACCGAAGCCCCAGCGCATGGCCCGGTCGATGGAAACGATGTCATCGGCGATCTCGCCCAGCCGGTGGGCGGCGTAGATCAGTGTTTCGTAGGTGATTGCGCGCGCCAGACTGGCCGCGCGATCACTGCCGGCCAGCAGGCGCCGCAACCGCTCGTCGACGTCATCCACGCCGCGGGTGGCTCCGATGGACGCGAACCGCGGCTTGGTTTGCGGGACATACTCCTGGGTCTTGAAATCAAGCTGCAGGATCTGGTCGCCCACCTTCTTGTAGAAGCCCTGCTTGGTCTTGCTGCCCAACCACTTGCGCTCCACCAGTTGCCGCAAGATGGCGGGCGGGGCGAAGGCATCGCGACGTTCGTCGCCGGTCAAGGTGTCGAAGCAGTTCTGGGTGACGTGCAGCAGGGTGTCCAGCCCCACCACGTCAGCGGTGCGAAAGACCGCGCTTTTCGGACGCCCGCTGGCCGGTCCGAAGATCATGTCCACCTCCTCGACGGTGTACCCCTGGGCCAGCGCTTCGGACATCGTGCGCATCATGGCGAAGGTGCCGATGCGATTGGCGATGAAGTTCGGCGTGTCCTTGGCCCGTACCAACCCCTTGCCCAGCAGATGCCCACAGAGTTCTTCGGCGCGGGCGATGGTCTGGGTTGTGGTGTCTGCGCCGGTCACGATCTCCACCAGCTTGAGGTAGCGCGGCGGGTTGAAAAAATGCGTGATGCAGAAGCGCCCACGGAAATCCGCGCCGCGTCCCTCCATCAGGTCGGCGATGCGCAACCCGGAGGTGTTCGACGCCACCACGGCGGTCCCGACCAGCGCTTCGATGCGCTGGTAAAGCCGGCGCTTGATCTCCAGGTTTTCGATGATGGCTTCGATGATCACATCGCTGCCGGCCGCGGCAACCAGGTCGTCCTCCAGGTTTCCAGTGGTAACCAGAGTCTCGAAGCGCGGGGAAAAAAACGCTGCTGGCTTGGTTTTGCGGATCGCTTCCAAGCCCATCTC
This sequence comes from Polyangia bacterium, assembly GCA_039916065.1. Classification (GTDB taxonomy): domain Bacteria; phylum Myxococcota_A; class Polyangia; order Fen-1088; family Fen-1088; genus FEN-1088. The sequence continues at coordinate 3,613 of JBDSME010000391.1, read as the reverse complement.
AGCAGCATGGTTGCGCCGCTGCTGTCTGGCGGGATCGCCCGGAAGGTCCAGGAGCCGCACGCGGATACCAGCGTTGGCGAGGTGGGCCGCAATCGCCGCCCCCATCACCCCCGCACCGAGGACCGTCACCTCAGAGATCGGTTTCGCCATCCCGTGAAGATATCCCATGGACGGCGATGGGGCGAGAGGACTTGGCTGGCCGTGACTTGATCCCCAAGCAGTGTTGGCGCACTCTAATCAGCCTTGATGATGAAGTCTTACTTAAAGAATCGGATCTTATGGTTGTTGGTAAAAAGGGGGATGGTCGCCGTCGGTGTTTTGGCGGCTATGGCGGTTTCTGTCGCGTCCCCCGCCGGGGCCGCCGACGAGGCCGCTCCCGACGCTGAGTTGCAGGCGGCGAAGGCGGAGTTCGAAACCGCCCAGACCTTGTTCATCAAGGATCAGTACGAGGAGGCGGCCGGACACTTCCTTGGCGCGTACGCGCGAAAGCCGTTCCCCGCGTTCCTGTTTAACGCCGCCGTGTCCTACGAAAAGGCCCACCGCCTGGATCGAGCCGGGGAGTTCTTTCAGAAGTACCTCGAACAGGCCCCCACGGCCGCTGACGCGGGGACCGTGAAGGTGCGCATCGACGCCATCAGGACCATCCTGGCGCCGCCAACCTCTGCGATCGCCGCCCCCCCTGCGATGGGGTCGGGTCCCACCGATCCAGCAGCCGCCGCCGGCAGCAGCGGTGCGCCTGCCGCGGGGGTGGCTGTGGCCGCTCCGGTCGTCGTCCCGGTCGCGGTCCCGGTCTTGCCAGCCATCGAGACCAAGGGTCTGGTGGTCATTGATTCCAAGCCTCCCGGCGCCACGATCTATCTCGACAACAAGACCAAAGGCGTGTTCGGAAAGACGCCCTGGCAGGGGTCGTTGGAATCGAAGCCGGTGAAGCTGATCCTGGAGGCCAAGGGCTTCAAGCCAGAGGAGCGCAACATCGCTCCGCGATCGGACAAGCTGGTCGATGTCTACATCGCTCTGTCCGAGGAGCACTTCCTGGGGTGGGTGGAGATCGTCGCCAACGTGCCCGGCGCCGAGGTGTTCATCGACAGCAAGGAGATCGGCGCCATCGGCCGCACCCCCTTCACCGGCCACCTCAAGCCCGGCAAGCACGCCCTCTTCGTGGAGAAGATGGGATACAAGCCGGTGCGCCAGGACATCGACGTGCTGCCTGGCACCGCCACGCAGCACACGATCAAGCTTGAAAAGGGCGACAACGGGTGGCTGAACGTCGCCGGGCGCGGAGCGTACGGCGCGACCGTGTCCATAGACAAGAAGCATGCCTGCAACGCCCCCTGCCGCTCCGAATTGACGCCGGGGCCGCACCGGGTGGTGGTGATGAAGCGGGGCTACGAGGACTATGACGCCGAGGTGCGGGTGGATAGGTCGGCGGAGACCACCCTGGAGGTGCAGTGGTCGGCCCGCCCCTCGCGCCGCGGGGCCTGGACGTCGACGGCGCTGGCGGCGGCCTTCGTCGGCGCCGGTCTCTACGTGGGGCACCTCTCCAACGCCAATCGCGACGGCCTGCGTTCGGACATCGACGCCGGAATGTCGATCGATTCAAATGATCCCCGCTATTCCCGCGGGAAATGGGAGGCGATCGGCGCCGATGCCGGCTACGCCGTCGGTGGCCTGTTCGCGATCTCGGCGGTGGTCTCCTTCCTCTCTCACGCGCCGGACAGCACCGCGGGCCTTGACCAGAGAACCATCGGTCTGGCCCCCACGGTCTCTCCCGGCGGCGCCGCGGGTCTTGGCGCCTGGGGGAGGTTCTAATGGGCCGGTCGCGTGGGTTTTCTCTGGTGCGACAGCCCTCAGGTCCCCAGTGCCGCCGCCGCTGGTGGCGCGCCGCCGTCGCCCTGACCGGCACCGTCAGCGTCACCCTGCTGGCCGGGTGCAACTGGGCCACGTTCGGTCATGACGCGGACAAGGCGCCGGTGCGCAGCATCGAGGCGCCCAGCAGCTTCAAGGGGAACGATTTTGGTCGCGCCGTGCTGCCCCTGTCAGACGGTCAGGGGAGCGCCGCTGCGTTCGTCGCCAGCAGCATCAACGACAACACCATCGCGGTTGTCACCATCGATACCTCGGGCGCGGTGAACAGCCGCGCCCTGCCGGGCACGGCACTGCATGATACGGAGGACTCAGTGATCTCGTCGCTGGCCGAAGACCGCGGCGGCGGCGCGCTGGGCTTGCTTCTGGGAACGCCCAAGATTCACAACCAGGGTTACGGCAGGATCTACACCTACCCGCTCACGGCGATGCTCGAGGGCAATGTCACCACCAAACCGGTTGCCAGCTTGCCGCCGGAAGAGGGAGGTCTGGGGCGGGGGGTGGCGGTGGGGCATCTGGGCGGAATGGTGAACCTCAATGACTACGCGGTGGCCTCAGACGATCACCTCGTGGTGCTGGTAGACGGCACGACAGCCACGCCGCCAGAAGTGATCGGCGCGGCGGGGTGCGACACCACCTTCGATCCCAATCAGGACGCCCGCTATCTTTTGCGGCGTGCCCTGCTTTCAGCGTCGCTGTGGGCCCCCGCGCTTGCTGACAAGACAGAGCAATTGGTCGCCACGTCGCCACACCCGACCGGCACTCCGGGAAAGGTGTCGCTCTTCTCGGTCACCGGCAGTGGCAGCGCATTCAGCCTGAACTGCCTTGCCACCGCCATCGCCCCCGAGATGACCCCACGCTTCGGGACCTCTCTGGCGTCCGGCGACTTCGACGGCGACGGACATCCCGACCTGCTGGTAGGGGCGCCCGGTCAGCGTGCCTATCTCTACCGCGGACCGTTTGCCGGGGCCGTTCCCACTCCCATCACCATCGTCGATCCGGAGGGGGTGGACTTCGGTTATGCCGTCGCCGCGCTGGACCTGGACGGGACGGGCGGCGCGGAAGCGCTGATTGGCGATCCGTACGCCACCGTCGATGGACAGGAGCGGGCAGGGCGCGTCACCGCCTACTCGTGGAACGCTACCTCCATGAGCATGGTGGCTGTGCGCACGTACAGCGATCACAGCCCGCAGGCGAACGCGAACTTCGGCTCCACGGTGAATTCCCTACGGTTCTGCACCAGTCCGACCTCACCGGCCGCCGGTGTCATCTGCTCTGAGCGGGACAGCTCTCGGGTGCTCATGGTCGGCGCCAGCAACGAGGTGTTCGTTTATTTCCGCGAGGGGATCAAGCTCAGGGACGGGCACACGGTACTGGACGTCCGCACCCCCTGAGCCACCGGGCAACACCGCGAGGCTCCTTGCGCCTATCCAACCTGATCGTTCCCGACCTCGAGGAAATTCTCCGGAACGATCCGGCGCAGGCGGCGTTGCTCGCCGAGGAGCTTCACGCCTCGGATCTTGCCGAGCTGATCGACGAGCTGCCGGACGAGTCGGCGGGGCTGATGCTCGGCGCGCTGCCGGAGGAGACCGCAGCAAAGGCGCTGGACTCCATAAAGGGCGCGCGGCGGGCCGACCTCTTCGAGCGGCTGGACCGGGCCAAGGCGGCCCGCATCGCCGCGGGCATGTCGCCGGACGAGCGCGCCGACCTGTTCCAGTCGCTGGCCGAGGACGTCCGCACCGATCTGTTC
>JBDSME010000390.1:0-5646 GCA_039916065.1 Polyangia bacterium | reverse complement strand
TCGGGCGGTCCTCTATATGGCCACGCTGACGGCCACTCGTTTTAACAAGCCCATCAAAGCGTTCTATCAGCGCCTACTCGCGGCCGGGAAGCTCCCCAAAGTCGCTCTCGTCGCCGCCATGCGCAAGTTCCTCTCCATCCTCAATGCCATGGTCCGCGACAATACCCACTGGACAATCCCCGCCGCGGAGTTTTCCCCTTGACTTCCAAGACAGCTACTCCCGCGAGCGGCGAAGCCGCTCTAGAGGGAAAACAGCGTCTTCAGCCGCCGCGCCAGGCGCGCCGCGCCCCGTGCCCGCGCGGGTGCCACGAAGATGGTGTCGTCACCGGCGATGGTCCCCAGCGCGTCGTTCAGGCGGGCATCATCGATGGCGCGCGCCACCGTGGATGCCGCGCCTGCCTTGGTGCGCACCACCACCACCACATCGTTGGTCAACACCGCGTCCACCAGGCCGCGCACCGGATCGATGGGCAGGGCACCATCGCCGCGCGCCAACTGATAACGCCGGCCTTCGGGCGCCGCCGCGCGGGCCACGCCCAGCAGGGCCAGATCCCGCGACAAGGTGGCCTGCGCCGCGGAGATCCCGCGCGCCGCCAGAGCGTGTTGCAGCTCGTCCTGAGAGGTCGCCCCGCTCTGGGCGAGAATTTCGCGGATGGCGTCCCGGCGCGCGCTGGCCCCGGAGCGTCCGCCCGAGGCACGGCGAGCCACCACGGCGGTCAGGAGGTCACCAGCGTCCCCACGCCCTTGTCGGTGAACAGTTCCGCCACCACGCTGTGCGGGGTGCGTCCGTCCACGATGTGGACAGCTTGCACACCGCCGCGCAGCGCCCGCAACACCCCCTGGGTTTTCACCATCATCCCCCCCTTGATGCCGCTGCCGCTGCCCGGGGCCAGACGTGCCTCCAGATCGGCCGCCTTGATCTCGCTGATCAATTTGCCCTCCGCGTCCAGCACCCCGGCCACGTCGGTCAGGAAGATCAGCTTGGTGGCGTGCACCGCCACCGCGATCTCCGCCGCCGCCACGTCGGCGTTGATATTGTAACTCTCGCCGTCCGCCCCCAGGCCCACCGGCGAGATCACAGGGATGTAGTTGCGCTCCAGCAGCATCTCCAGGATCTCGGCGTTCACCGTCTCAATTTCGCCCACGAACCCGAGATCGGGCTTGCCGGGCTTGGGTTGCATCTTGCGCGCCGAAAGCAGGCGCGCGTCCTTTCCGGACAGGCCCACCGCCGTGCCGCCGAGCGAGTTGAGCAGACCGATGATCTCCGTGTTCACCTTGCCGGTCAGCACCATCTCGACCACGCGCACGTCATCGGCGCTGGTGATGCGCTGCCCGTCGGCGAATTCGGTCTTGTGACCCAGCCGCTCCAGGGTGCGCGTGATCTCGTGACCACCGCCATGCACGACAATGGGACGGAGACCGGCGGCCTGCAACAGCACCACCTCCTCGGCAAAGCTGCGCTTCAAGGCGGGATCCACCATGGCGGCGCCGCCGTACTTGATCACCGTGCGGCGCCCCGCGAACTTGCGGATATACGATAGGGCCTCCACCACCAGTGTTCGGTTGATGCTGCCGCTCAGCACCGCGCCGGCACCGGCACCGGCGACGCCTGGCCCCGCCCCGCCGGCTCCGATGGCGCCACTGGCAGCGCCCAGGGCCATCGCCCCGGCATAGTCTGCGTTGATGCGCACGTAGTCGTAGGTAAGGTCGCAACCCAGGGCGCGCGCCGCCGCCTGGCCGGCCCCCAACTCGAGGCGGATGGCGATCTCCTTTTCCTGCAGCCGCGCGTTCAGAGCGTCGCGGTCGAAGGCGACGGGGCCTTGCCCCCCATAGACTTTCACCCCCTGGATGTGCAACACCACGGCCGTGGGGTCGAAGGCGAACGACCGCGCCCCCATCCGCGCCCCCAGCGCCGCCAGGATGCGGCCCCAGGAGGGATCCCCACCGAAGATCCCCGCCTTCACCAGGCTGGACCCCGCCACCGCGCGCGCCAGCTCGCGCGCCATCTCCCGTTCGGGAACGCCGCTGACGTCCACCACCAGCAGCTTGGTCGCACCCTCGCCGTCGGCGGCGATCTTGCGCGCCAGCTCGCAGCACAGCTCGGTGAGGGCGTTGCGCAGGCGGTCGAAGTCCGGGCCGCTTGCCTCGACGGCCGCGCCGCCCGCCATGCCGTTGGCCATCGCCACCACGCAGTCATTGGTGGACATGTCCCCATCGACGGTGATGGTGTTGAACGACTCATCGACGGCCATCTGCAAGGCCGTCTCCAGCACCGCCGGCGCCACCGTGGCGTCGGTGGCAATGAAGCAGAGCATGGTGGCCATCTGCGGGTGGATCATTCCCGACCCCTTGGCCATGGCCGCGATGGTCACCGGCTTGCCGCCCAGCACCAACTCGCGGGTTGCCTGCTTGGTGGTGAGATCGGTGGTGCGGATGGCCTCGGCGGCCTCGTCGAAGGCCTTCTCGTCGGCGCCCAGCGCCGCCACCAGCGCCGGCGCGGCCGCCCGAATCTTCTCCACCGGCAATCGCACCCCGATGCTCCCCGTCGATGCGGTCAACACGTCAACGGGCGAGATCCCCAGCGCCGCGGCCACCGCCGCCGCCATCGCCCGCTCGTCCTCCACTCCGGCGGGTCCCGTCAAAGCGTTGGCGTTGCCGCTGTTGGCGACGATGGCCCGCAGCGCGTCGGACGGCAGATGGGCCGCCCCGTGGGTGACCGGCGCGGCACAGAGCCGGTTGACGGTGAAGACACCTGCCGCGGCGGCCGGCAGGTCTGACACCAGCAGCGCCAGGTCGCGGCGATCGGCCTTCAGCCCGGCCTTCACACCGGCGAACTTGAATCCAAGGGGTAACTTCATCAGGGCATGCTCCCGGACAGCAGATCCAGCCCGGCGGTCTCGTCCAGGCCCAACATGAGGTTCGCGTTCTGCACCGCCTGACCGGCGGCTCCCTTCACCAGGTTGTCGATGGCGGCGAATGCGACCGCCACACCACGTTCGGGATCGGCGTCGGCGCCCATCACCACGCGGTTCGTGCCCACCACGGCCTGCAGGCGGACCGCATCGGGGGCCACGGCGCGCAAGAAGGCCCGGCCGCGGACGAAGTCCCGTACCGCCGTCGCCGCGTCGGTCGCGGTCTTGCCAGGGCGCAGCCGACCGTAGGCAGTGGCCAGGATCCCCCGGCGCGTGGGCAGCAGGTGCGCCATGAAGGTGATCGGGCCCTGGCCGCCTCCCGAGAGCTGCAGCACACGCTCGATCTCCGGCGTGTGCTGGTGCTTGAGCACGCGATAGGCGTGAAAGTCTCCTTCCACCTCGGAGAACGACAGCTCCTCCGTCCCCTTGCGACCAGCCCCGGTGGTACCGCTCTTGGCGTCGATAACCAATCCTTCGCGCTCGATCACTCCGGCGCGCAGCAGGGGCAACACAGCCAGGGCGCTGGCGGTGGGATAGCAGCCGGGGTTGGCCACCAGTGCCGCCTGGGCAAGGGCGGCGGCGTTATCCGTCGCTTCGGGAAGGGCATACACCGCCCGGGCCAGCAGATCGGGACGGACATGAGTAAACCCGTACCAGCGGGGATAAAGCTCGGCCGCCAGCCGAAAACCGCCCGACAGGTCCACCACCCGTGCCCCGGCGTCAAGCGCAGGACCGGCGAGTTCAATGGAGACCTCCGCAGGCGTGCACAGGAAAACTACCGCGGCACCGTGAAACGCGGCACCTGCTTCCGCCTGAGCCACGCAGGTCACCTGCGCCGCCGGGCCCGCCAGAGGCAGCAGATCGCCCAGCGCCCTGCCCGCCCATTTGTCGCTGACGGCGCTGACCAGACGTAGCCGAGGATGACGGGCGACGATGCGAGCGAGCTCCATCCCCGCATAACCGGAGACACCGACGATGGCCACCGGCACGGAATTATTCATTCCGCGAATAATTATTCAGGGTCGCTGCCCGGTCAACTCGAAACGGCGGCACGCTGCCCGGCCGGCGGTTTTCCGTGCTCTTTCTCCTCCTCCTCTTCGTCTTCGTCGTCGTCTTCGTCGTCGTCTTCGTCCTCTTCGTCCTCTTCTTCCGCGTCGTGGTCGTCGTCAGACGGCGGGGGCGGCGCGGGAACCTCCGTCTCGAGAGCCAGGCCCCGCCGGGCGTTTCGACCCAGCGCCAGCAGGATCAAGGCGAAGGCGCCCAGGATGATGATGCTCTGGTAGGTGTACTTGACGTCCCCCGCGACCCACGTTGTGAACACCTGGATGATGCCCATGGCCAGGATGATCATGGAGATTCTCGAGAACATGGTGCGCCCCTCCGGCTCCTCCAGCGGCCGCGCTCCAGTCTGATCCAGCCGCGTACCCAGCAGGGGCAGCAGGAACACGTAATGGCAGTAGTAGTTCGCCGGGTAAAAGAACACCGGAATCATCAACAACCCCAGCATGGCGACCTGCTCCAGACGCATGCGCCGCGCCGCCAGAATCGCCGCCGCAAAGAACGCCAGAACGGTCAGGTAGAACAGCGGCTTGCGGTGGGCGAAGGTCTGCCTCTGGGTGTCCTGCCAGGCGGACCATGGCTCCAGGCGATTCTGGTCGGCGACCTTGCGCGCCACCAAATCAGGCGAGAACGCCATCAGGTTGCGCACGCCCACATGGTTTGAGTTGGGCTGCTCGGCGTGCATGGTGATCTTCCGGGTCCAGGTCCCCCAGGAGCCGGAAAAGCCGAACATTGCCGACGATACCGCCACCAGGATCACCACCGTGGCGCCGGCTCCCGCGATGGCGCGAAGGGCGGGACGCTGCGCCTGCTGGAACTCTCGCCAGGAGGGACGGCGCTTGTTCGCGCGCGTTTGATCCACCAGCCACCAGACCGGTGGCACCGCCAGGAACAGCGCCGCGAAGGCGGGAAAGGCCCGGATCAGGCCCCCGTAGGCCAGCAATCCTCCTCCCAGTGCCCAGCGCTGCTTGCGCAGCGCGCACGCGCCCAGTCCCAGCGCCGCCATCCAGTCCGCCCGCAGCGTCGATCCCATCAGGTTGGTGCCGAAGCGGGAGAAATCCGTGGTCCCCCAGGCGATCAGCGTGATCAGCATGACCCTGGTCCCGAAGGTGCGGGCGATGAAGAAGAACATCACCGCCCACAGCACGGGGTCTATCAATCCGGTCAGGGTCAGGGTGGTCTCGTTCGCGGGCGCGTTCCTCCAGAGCAGGTTGGCGGCCAGGATCCAGACCGGGGTGGCATTTCCGCCGTGGTCCTGCATGCTGCCCAGGTAGCTACCCGTGCCCATGTTGTCCTCGAAAAACTTCATGTCCCGCTTGAAAGATTCCCAGCGCTCGGGCGTGAAGTGGTGACGGACCTCATCAATCTGGTCCATCAGTTTGCCGGCGGTGGTGATCTCGTTGGTGTCCAGGTCACGCATGTGGATGCCCGCCACTGCGCTGGGCGACATCCCCGGATGGTTGTCCAGGTGGGCGGCCACGCTGGCCAGGTACACCCCGTCGAAGTGCAGCTCGTTGAAATACTTCGCCACCGGGAAGTAGTTGCGCATGTCCCAGGGATGGACGAACGAGATACGCCCCTTGGATTCGTCGCGGAACTGCGGCATCCCGAAGTGGTAGTAACAACCGACTGACACCACGGACAAGAAGACCAACGCCGCCGCGGTGGCCCTTTT
>JBDSME010000389.1:0-3501 GCA_039916065.1 Polyangia bacterium | reverse complement strand
CGTCCTGATGCGACCGAGGGCCTGCACCTGTGCCTCTGGTGCCAGCTCGGGATAGGCCAGAACGGCCACCTGAGGGAACTCCGTCTCCACCAGGCGGCGCACGTAACGACGGATGTCGACGTTGGTGAGGATCACCGGAAGCGCGTGGCCGGTTTGAGCTTGCTGGCCACTGGGGTCGGCGGCTCGGCCGGCGGAGATGGCGCGACCGACCGCCTGCACGATGTCGCGTGAGAGCTGGGGCTCCAGCGCCAGGTAGCTTCCGGTGGCGGTCTTGTGAATGGCCTCCCGCACCGCTTCTTCGATCGCCGGATCGAGCAGATAGGCGCTGAGCACGCCCTCGCCGTTGGCGTGCCGGTAGGTGATGGCGCGGCGCAGGGATGCGCGCACGTGCTCGGTCAGCGCCACCGGATCGCGCTCCGACGGGGCCCACTCCGCCAGCGCGCCCAGGATGTCCTTCATGTTCCGCAAGGAGATCCCTTCTTCCACCAGCCGCCGCAGCACGTCCGCCAGCAAGGTCGGTGAGATCAGCTTGGGCACCACCTCCCGAACCAGGGCGGGGTGACTGCGTTCCAGTGCTTCCAGCAGCGTTTGTGTCTCCTGGATGCCGATGAACTCGTGACCGTAGCGGCGCAGCAGCGCCAACAGCTCGCCCGCCAGCAGGTCCACCAGAGCGGCGTCGGGCAAGGCCCCGCTCTCTCGCTCTCGCCCGTCGCTGTCCCCGCCACCATCCGGATTCAGACTGCCTCGACCGAGCGGCACTTCGTTCAGCCGCAGCACGAACATTTCGGCTGTCAGCCCTGCGACATGGGGGCGTACCCGCAAGAGCGGCAAGGGGATTCCCAGTTCACCAAACAGACGATCGCGCAGCGCCGTCATTAGCCTTTCCGCAAGGGGGGCGCCGTCGCCACCTGGGCAGAGCCGCGCCGACAGAGCGGGCCCCAGCTCGACCGCTATGGGTGTCAGGACGGGGGCCGGAATCTCCACGCCGACGCGACCGCCACGGCCTGGCGGACGTGCCGCGCCGCCGCCGGAATCGGCGCCGCCGGCCGCCAGACCCGCGTCACTTCGGGCGGCGGCAGTGGCGCCCGCCGCGATCATGGCGGCGGTGGGAGCGCGCAGCAGCCGGTAAGCGACGAATCCCAGGATGGCCGCCAGGATCAGAAAAGGGACGGTGGGCAACCCCGGTACCACGGCCAGCAGGGCCAGCAACCCCGCGGCGATGGCGATGGCTTTCGGCTGTCCCATGATCTGTCCGGCGATGTCGCGCCCCAGGTGCGCACCCTCCTCCTCGGAGGCCACGCGGGTCACGATGATGCCGGCCGCGGTGGAGATCACCAGGGCCGGGATCTGCGCCACCAGTCCCTCACCAATGGTCAGCACGGTGTAGGTCCGCGCCGCGTGCGCCAGATCCATGCCACGCTGAAACATCCCGATGGTCAGCCCACCGATGATGTTGACGGCCAGAACCACCAACCCCGCGATGGCGTCTCCTTTTACGAATTTCATGGCGCCGTCCATCGAGCCGAAGAGCTGAGATTCCCGCGCCAGCAGGGCGCGCCGGCGGCGCGCCTCATCGTGGTCGATATGGCCGGCGCGCAGCTCGGCGTCGATGGACATTTGCTTGCCGGGCATGGCGTCCAGGGTGAAGCGCGCCGCCACCTCGGCCACGCGTTCGGAACCCTTGGAGATGACGATGAACTGAATGATCGTCAGGATGAGAAAGATCACCGCCCCCACCACCAGGTTGCCCGCCACCACGAAGTTGCCGAAGGCGTGGATCACCTCGCCAGCGTCCGCCTTCAGCAAGATCAGGCGCGTCGCGGACACCTCCAGGGCCAGGCGAAACAGGGTGGTGAGCAGCAGCAAAGTGGGGAAGGTGGCGATGCGCAACGCCTCGGTGACATAGATCGATATCAGCAACAGGGTGACCGCCACCGCGATGTTGAGGGAGATGAGCAGGTCCAGCAGCAGCGTTGGCAGCGGGATGATCATCATTCCCACGATGGACACCACCAGCGCCGCCAGCGCCAGGTCGGAGTACCGCGAGAGAACCACGCGGATATCTCCCTCTCGCACCGCCGCCATCAAACCGGCCCTCCCCGATCCCTGGGACCCCGCCATGAGGTGTGCTTAGCCCTGGCTCCCGGCGCCCGTCAAGGGGGTGGGCCGTGGGTCCCGCGCTCAGGCCATCCAGCGCGGGAGACGCAGGCGCAGGGACTGGTCCAGGCCCATCACCCGGCCGGGCGGCGCGAACACGAATGTGAACATGATGGCCGCCATCAACAGGGCGTTGCCGGGAGGAGCCAGACCTTGGCCCGAAGCGGCCGCGATCGAGCCGAGCAGCAGGAGACCAAGCAGCGCACCCAGCCGGGTGGCAGCGCCCACCAACATTGATAGCCCCACGGTCAGCTCCCCCATGGTGATGAGGATGCCGAAGATCTTGGGATGGGCGTGGGCGCTGCTCAGCATGGGCAGGAAGAAATGGTAGGCGCGGCCTTCGCTGAGCCACTTCTGGGTGAGCTGCGAAAGGATGTCGCCGTGGAACCAGCCGCCCATGAACTTCTGGTACCCCTCGAGCAACAGCATGGCGGCCACCAGCAACCGCAGCGGCAACAGGACCGCCAACGGCACACGTTCATTCATGCGGTCAGCTTATCAGCGCGAAACGGCGCGACAAGGTCGATCCAGATCGCATTACCACCAGGCACCTACGAAGGTAATGAAAAGAAAGGCACTGAAAAGTGATAACGTGCGCGGCGTGGCAGAGACAAAGCGTCCCACCAGCGCGGCGGCTGAGGAGATTCTGGGCCTTTACTTTCCCGTGCTCGACCACGGGTTCGTATCGCTCAACGATTACATGGGCGGCGACGAATGCATCGAACGCGCGGCCCGCGTCAGCTATGGCTACGGAACCCGCAAGCAGAGCCAGACCCGTGGGTTGTTGCGTTATCTGCGCCGCCACAAGCACACCACCCCCAGCGAGATGGTGGAGCTGAAATTCCACTGCTGCATGCCCATCTTCATCGCGCGGCAGTGGATCCGCCACCGCACGGCCAATGTCAACGAATACAGCGGCCGGTACAGCTTGATTCCGATGTTGTTCTACACCCCGGAAGAGGCGCAGCTTCAGACCCAGAGCAAGCGAAACAACCAGGGGCGCAGCGGCAGCCCGGTGACGGCCCAGGTCCACACCGAGGCGGTGCGACAGTGGTCGGCGTCGCGCGCCGCGGTGACCGCTGGATATGAGTGGATGACGGGGCAAGAGGTGGCGCGGGAGCTGGCGCGCATCGATCTGCCTCTGTCCACGTACACCCAGTGGTACTGGAAGATAGACCTGCACAACCTTTTGCACTTTCTCACCTTGCGGGTGGACGGCCACGCGCAGTGGGAGATCCAGGAGTTCGGTCGCGTGATGGCGGGGATGCTCAAGCGGGTGGCGCCGCTTTCTTACGAAGCGTGGATCGACTACGACGTCTGCGGCGCTCCGCTGTCGCGGATGGA
>JBDSME010000388.1:0-13784 GCA_039916065.1 Polyangia bacterium | reverse complement strand
AGATTGGCATCGAAGAGGCGAAGGCGCTGACCTGCAAGCTGATCGTGGAAGGAGCCAATGGCCCCACCGACACCGCCGCCGAACCCTACATCGCCGAGAAGGGGATCGCGCTGATCCCCGACATCCTGGCCAATTCGGGCGGCGTGGTGGTCAGCTACTACGAGTGGCTGCAGAACAAACGCTCTGAAAGGTGGGAACTGGAAGAGGTGGAGGAGCGTCTGGCCAAGCGCATGAAGCGCACCTACCTGGCGGTCAGCGAGTACGCGGCCATCAAGAAATGCGACTGGCGCAACGCCGCGATGTGCCTCGCCCTCGATCGCATCGGCAAGGCCTACAGCGAGCGCGGCATCTTCCCGTAGGCCCGCCGCCGACGCCCGCTTGCTAGTGCACCGCTCTCGAAATAACGTCAACGCTGCGCGCCCGATCCAGCACGCCCGCTGCGTTGCTCCTCCTCGCAATACGCCGGGTATTGGTCGTCGTCGCGCCTTGCGGGACGCGCCGCCTCGAACGCGGATCATTGACCCTATTTCGAGAACGGTGCACTAGTACCCCGCCACAGTGATTTCGATCGGTTGGAGCCGCGGTAGTTCCTTTTCGGGCACCATCACTTTGTTGGAGTGGGGTTAGGTGGGCGGGTGGAACAAGTCGAAGAGGAAGCAGTTGTCGCCCTCATCGAACTTGCCGTCCGATGCCGCGCAAGCAGAGGCGGTCGAGTTCGGGTTGCAGACCTCACGCACCTCGTTGGTGCCCGTGTCGCCGTAAGGCTCGACGTGTCTGGCCGTGCACGAACCTTGGGGTTCGCTGTCGCACCCGGCGCCAAAGCTGGACAGGGCCAGCAGACCACCTACCAACGTCAATCGCATCACGCTGAATTTCATCGGTGCCTCCAGTTTTTTGATGGGGTAATGCAACTGGTGGTCCAATCCGACGGGTCCAAGACGCGCCCGAACCCCGCCTAGATCGTTGGCAGGTTAGAGCCCCACTGTTCATTCGCCAACGCGGATGACCAATCGTCAACGGCGGGGTACAAGTTCCAAACGGTGGGCCTACGATGGGGCGTGCGGGACGACGCCGGGCTGGAGCAGCAGTTTGTTTTCGGCCGAAGTAACGAGATAGACAGCCGGCGGCGTTGTTGTCGGGTGTGAATAGCTCTGTCAGAAGGGATAGGCGCTCCCTCGAGGGCGTTGCCGGGGCATGCGGACGTTGCCGTTCGTTTGGGATGATCCTCGCGCGGTCGGACCGCATGCGGCCCGACTCGACGAGAGCGTGCGCTGCGGAGCTCGTTGGCGGCTTGACCGAGGACACATCGCTGCGGGCCTTGCCGAAGCGCTCGTAGGTTGCGTAGGCGACGGCGCCGCCCAGGTGGGCGCGGTGGTATTCATGGAGCGTGGCTCATCACACGCCCTCAACTCCCCGAGCGGGACGTCCCGAAATCGCGCGATGGCGCTGGATCGGGATCGGTGTGGCGATGCTTCTCGGTCTGTCGGCGCGAGCGGCCGAAGACCGTCGGCCCACCGAACCGGCCCAAGATCTCGCGCAGCTGCAGGCCCGGCTGACGACGATCTTGATCGACACCCACACGCCCGGGATGGGCGTCGTCCTCGCGGACCGCGGCGGGATGCTCTGGAGCGCCGGGGTCGGGCTGGCGGATGTGGCCGCCGGCAAACCGGCGACGCCCGACACTCTGTTCCGCATCGCTTCGATTTCGAAAATGTTCGTGGCGTTCGCTGTGCTGAACCTCGTCGAGAAGGGACGCCTCGACCTGGACACGCCGGTCAAAGAGGTGCTACCGGAAGTCGCCTTCACGAACAGGTGGGAAGCGACGGACCCGATCCGCGTCGTCCACCTGCTCGAGCACACGACGGGCTGGGACGAGATTCACCCCAAGGAGTTTGTCCATGATGATCCCAGGCCGGTCACGCTCTCGGAAGGCCTCGCGCTGGGACCCGACTCACGGGTGTCGAGGTGGCGCCCGGGAACGCGCTACGCGTACTGCAATTCGGGTCCTGCGGTCGCGGCCGCCATCGTCGAGAAGCTGACCGGCCAGCGCTTCGAAGACTACGTCAAGGAGACATTCTTCGACCCCATGGGCATGCCTAGCGCGGATTACTTCGGCGTCTCCCCACGGACCCGAACTCTGCTCGCGAAGGCGTATCGGGCCGACGGCACGACGCCGCTGCCGTATCGAAACTTCGCCCTGCGGCCTTCGGGTGCGCTCAATGCCTCGGCCCGGGAGATGGGTGCCGTCCTGCTTCTCTTGTTGCGGCGCGGACAATCGGAGAAGGGGAGGCTCCTCGCCGAAAAGTCGATCTCGCGCATGGAGACGGCGCGTTCGTCCTACGCCGCCCAGGGCGGGCTCACGGTCGCCTATGGCCTGTGCAACGGCACGGTCTACGACGATCGCGCACGCGTTTGGCGTGGCCATAGCGGCGCCACCGACGGCGCGCGGTCCGAGCTCTATTACCTCCCGGAGCAGGGCGTTGGGTTCTTCTTCGCGCTGAACGCCGGAAGCGATCGAGCGATGGGAGAGATTGGGCTCCAGCTGATGGCCTATCTCACAAAGACCTTCCCTGCGCCCCGCCCGCCGCCTGGGCAGTCGGTGCCCGCGGACATCGCCCGCGCGTACGCGGGATGGTACGTACCCGCCAATCCTCAAGTGGAGGCCCTCGCGTTCGCGGACGAGATACTCGGCATGACGCGACTGACCTTCGACGGGACCGGGCTGGTCAGAAGGCCACTCGTCGCTCCGCCTGTCAGGGCCTTGACTGTAGACGGCACGCGCTTTCGCGCCCTGCGCTCGAGCGTTCCGAACATCGCGCTCGCAAACACGCCTGAAGGGCGTGTCGTCGTCTGGAACGACTCGGTCTTCGTGAGGATCAGCAGCGCCCGGGCATGGCTGGAGATCGTGTTGCTCGTCCTATTGCTCGCGGCCATCGTTTCAGTACCGCTCCTCGCCCTGGCCGGAGGCGTGCGTTGGATTGTCCGCCGCCGACAGAAGCCCGGCGTGGTCCGCGCGACGCTCGCTATTCGCGTGCTGCCGCTCCTCGCATGGCTGTCCATGGCAGCGGCGCTGGCGTTGGCCAGGGCGGCCACGAGCGGCGGCGAGGCGGCACCTGCGAAGTTCGGCCATGCGACCGCCTGGTCGGTGGGCCTCACCGTGGCGACCTGGGCGTTTGCGGTCTCGAGCCTCGCGGCCCTCCTTGCCGGCGGATGGGCGTGGAAGCGCTGCAACGGTCGGTACCGTCTCGTGCACTATCACAGCCTCGCGGTTGCGATCCTGTTCGCGATGGCGACGCTATACCTCGCATGGCACGGGATCATCGGATACCGGAGCTGGGCGTAACACGAGTTGCTCTCGGGCCTAGCCGCCACCTCGACTGGAACCGCCAGCTTCCAAAAACAGTCGCCGGGAGACAGCCCCCAGAAGGGGGCCGTCGTACGCGGGTGTCGATCCCTCACGGCCCGTCGAAGTTCGCCGACACGGTATCTCCGTGACCGGAAAGGCGGGGTTAGCCCGCGTCCGGTCCCGTACAGATCTGTCCGCACTGGGGGAACGCCGCCAGAAAGGCCGGCACCCCGCCTGAGATCGCGGCCTGGCCCGCCGCTGACAGGCCCGAACAGGTGACGTCCGTGAACTGCTGCTTGCACTGGGCGGCCTTGTCGCCGTGATAGTCCGCGGGGGTGGTGCATTCCAGGACTTTGCAATACATGGCCCCGATGGTCTCCTTGCACGCGTCCTCGCTGCCGCCCAGGCTGAACCGGATTCCCGCAATGACGATATCCGTGGTGGCGGGGCAAGCAAACACCTTGGCGCACGCCGCCTGTGACGCCTGCGCGCAAGCTTCTGCGCGGGGGATGTTGTTGCTGCTTGAATTGCTGCTGCTGCCGCAGGATAGGCCGCCGAAGAACAGGAAGCCGAGGACCGTAAACCATTTGATGCTCATGAGGGAACTCCTTGGCGAAGTGGTCCAGCCTAGACCGGCGGGTCAGGGCAATCCACAGGGTTCGGGGGACAACCGGAGGAAACGGTGAGGGCTGAGTTCCCCGATCAGGCTCCTTGCGTGTCTTACGGGCAGCAACGGCCGGCGTCGCAGGGTTAGTAAGTTGTCCTTAGTTTAAGCCTCGCTCTCGACGCCCTTGCATGCCATTGCTACGGTCGCCGCTCGTTTTCCGCCGAGGTGAAGCATTGTCCCGCATGTCAAGAATGATTTGTCGCCCGGTTACGTATCGTGGAATACCGACCCGGCGTCTTGCCGACGCACTCCTGATTGTTGCGGCGACGCAACTGATGGCCTGTTCCCATTCCGCCAGCGAGACGCCGGGGACTGGCGGCAGGGGCAACGCAACTACAGCTTCCGGCGGACGAAGCGGCGGCAGTACCGCCGTCCCCGCCAGCGGGGGCAACGGCGCGTCGGCGGGAAATGGCGGCGGCAGCGAGCCCGGGAGTGGCGGAGACGACGGCAACTCAACTCCCGCGATCGACATGATCGATGATCTGGATGACAACGATCCCATGATCCTTGCTGTCAATGGGCGACGAGGACCGTGGCACGCCTTCAACAACCAGAACGGCGGCAACCAGCAGCCGGCGCCCGGAACAAGCTTCACGCCCCAGAGCGGCGGGGCCGACAACACGCCCTACGCCGTTCACACCACCGGCAGTGGTTACCAGTTCGGCGGGGTCGGTTTTGATCTCAACAATCCAACCACGATGCCGGAGTCGTCACAAAGTCAGGCCTTTGATGCCAGCGCTCATACCGGCATTGCGTTCTGGGCCAAGGGCTCTGGGAACCTGCGCGTCGAGTTCACGCAGCGGTCATTCGTCCCCACTGATCGCGGCGGCAGCTGCACGTCGAACTGCTGGAATGTTTACGGCAGCCGGTCGTTGCAGGGGAAGCTGACGCCCACCTGGCAGCAGTTCGTCATCCCGTTCAGCGGTTTGCAGCGCGACGATGGTTCCACGTCTCCCGCCTTCAATCCGGCTGAACTGATGGGATTTTCGTTCAAGCACGAAGGTGCCACGTTCGATTTCTGGATCGATCAGGTGGCGTTCACGCGCGGTGGCGCCGGCGCGGTTGGTACCGGTGGACGCGGCGGCACGGGAGGCGGCAGCGCAGGCACGGGAGGCGGCAGCGCTGGCACGGGCGGGCGCGGCAACGGTGGCTCGATGAACGGGAGCGGCGGCGCTGGAAGCGGTGGCGCGGGCAACGTCATGCAGCCGCCGCCCATTACTTCGGGTGGAATGAACGGATGGGCTTCGCGCTACTGGGACTGCTGCAAACCGGCGTGCGGGTGGAAGGCGAACGCCGGTGGCGGTACACCCGTGACGAGTTGTAACAAACAGAACCAGAGCCTGGCAGGTAACTACGATGCCAAGAACGCCTGCGAGGGCGGCGGGACGGCATACATGTGCTGGAGCGGTGTGCCTTGGTCGGTGAGCGATACCCTCGCGTATGGATTTGCCGCGGCCTCAGGGGGGAACTATCGCTGCGGCCGTTGCTATCAGCTGCAGTTCACTGGCCGCACTCACAATGGCAGCGCCATGGGCGCGGCGACCTTGAGCGGCAAAATGATGATCGTTCAGGTCATCAACAATGGCGGCGTGGCCGGCGATCAACTGGACATCCTGATTCCCGGTGGCGGTGTGGGCGCCTTGAACGCCTGTTCGTCGCAGTGGGGAACCTCTGACCTGGGTGCCACGTACGGTGGCTTTTTGGCCGGCTGCAACGGCGATCTGAATTGCGTGAAGCAGAAGTGTCAGACCGTCTTCTCTGGCAAGCCGGATCTGCAAGCGGGGTGCGACTGGTTCTTGACCTGGTACGGTGCGGCCGACAACCCCAGCCTGGTATTCAAGCAGATTGCCTGCCCGGCCGCGATCACCCAAAAATCGGGTCTTCGGGATCCCGGCTGAGCCATCGTCGAAGGATGTCCGCCCGCAGCTCGGGCCAGTGCGGTACTCTCGCCCTGATCTCACGGGTAGGAGGAACATGGAAGCACCGACGGTTCGACGCGCCGACTTCTTGATGACGCTGGCTTATGGCACGGACCTGGCCACCGGGCATTCGCGGGATTTCGCGCTGCGGTCGTGCGTGCTGGCGATGCGGATGGCCGACGCCGCCCGCCTGGACGACCCGATGCGCCGGGCCATCTTTCACCAGGCCCTGCTTCGTTACATCGGTTGCAACGCCGACAGCCACCTGCTGGCGGCGGCGTGGGGTGATGAGATCGCGCTCCGCCGCGAGCTCCAGGGCCTGGACTTCGGCGACAAGACGGCGTTCGCCGCCGTCTTCGTCCGGGCCATCACCCGCCTCTTCGCAGGCTCCTCGCCCGAGGACCTGGCGGAGGCGGTCCAGGCCGGGCTGGCCCAGGCCGCCCAGGTGAACATCCCGGTGCTATCGGGGCATTGCGAAGTCGCGCAGCGGATCGCGGAGCGGCTCGGCCTTCCCCCCGATATTCGCGACGGCCTCGGTCAGATCTACGAGCGCTGGGACGGCCGCGGATTGCCCCGGGGGCTGTCGGGCGAGGCGGTGAAGTTTCCTGTGCGACTGGTGACGCTGGCTCAGGATGCCATCGCGCTCACGGAGGCGCACGGCTTCGAGACGATGACAGGGCTGATCGCGAAGCGCGCTGGCGGGGCTTACGAACCGGAGCTGGTACAGCGCTTCCTCTCTCACGCGGAACGGTTCATGGAGGGCCTAGACGGTCCCGTCGACCGCGAGACCATCCTGGCGCTGGAGCCATTGCCTCACGCGATGCTCGATGAGGCGGCATGCGAGGAAGCTTATCTGGCGATCGCCGACTTCATCGACATGCGGATGCCATTCACCTTCGGGCATTCGCGCGCCGTCGCGGCGCTCGCGGAGGCGGCGGCCACCCGCATGGGCCTCCCGGCTGCGGACATTCGTGACGCGCGCTGGGCGGCCTACGCCCACGATGTCGGTGAGCTCACAGTGCCGGTGGCGACCTGGATGAGGACCGGCGCCCTGACCGAGCGCGAAACCGACGCGGCCCGGCTGCACCCCTATCATGGCGAGCGCGCGCTGACAGCTCTGGGCGGCGACGGCAAGCTGGTGGCCGCACTGGTGCAGCGCCACCACGAACGACTCGACGGCAGCGGTTACTACCGCAACTCGCGTGGGCCCGACCTCTCGCCGGGGGCCCGCATTCTCGCCGCCGCCGAAATGTTCCAGACGGCGCGGGAGGCGCGGCCGCACCGGCCGGCGTCAACCGATGCGGCAGCGGCTGCAACGGTCCGCCGCGCGGTGCGGGAAGGGAAGGTCTGCCCCGATGCCGGGGAAGCCGTGCTCGCCAGCGCCGGTCAAGCGGCGCGCCGCGCCTCGCCCGAACGCCTGGCGGGGCTGACCCCGCGCGAGATCGAAGTTTTGCGGCTGATCGCGGCGGGAGATACCACCAAGGAAGCGGCCCGCAAGCTGGATATCGCCACCAAGACCGCGGACAACCACATCCAGAGCCTCTATTCCAAGATCGGGGTCACCACCCGCGCGGGCGCGGCCCTGTACGCGCTCGAGCGGGGGCTGGTGCAGCACGAAATAGCGACGGCATAGGGAATCTTCCCCATGTGGGGGCGGCAGGCCCCCGGCATTCTCCGAGCGTGAACGGGCCATTCGGCTCGCAACCGAACTCGGAGGAAAAAGCCATGAAGGAACCTGCCATCAAAGTGGGCGTGATCGCGGACCAGACCGGTCCACTCTCGTTCGTGGGAATCGCGAACACCAATGTCGCGCGGATGGTCATCGACGACATCAACGCAACGGGGGGGGTACTGGGCCGTCGGGTGGAGCTTCACCTGGAAGACAGCGCCACCATCGACAGCGTCGCCGAGGCCAAGGCGACGAAGTTGATCCAGCACGACGGTGTCGACGTGCTCTTCGGGGGCATCTACAGCTCCACGCGCCAGGCCATCAAGGGCCCCGCCGTGGTGAAGGGGAAGAAGCTTTACATCTATCCGGAGCAGTACGAGGGGCAGGAGTGTGATCCCCTCATCTTCTGCACGGGCCCGGTGCCGGCCCAGCAGGTCGATCCGCTCATCCCCTGGCTGATGAAGGCCACCGGCGCAAAGCGGTTCTACCTGCCCTCCGCCGACTACATCTGGCCGCGCGTGCTGAACAGGAGAGTCCACCAGGTCGTCGCGGCCAATGGCGGCACCATCGTCGGCGAGGAGTACTTCCCCCTCGACCACGATGACTACGGGCAGACCATCGAGAAGATCAGGTCAAGCGGCGCCGAGGTGGTGTTCAACACCATCGTCCCGCCCGGTGTCTCGCCCTTCCTTGAACAACTCCACGACGCCGGCTTCACCGCACGCGGCGGGCAGATCGTCTGTACCTACTTCGACGAAAACTTCCTGAACATGGTGCCGGCCCCCCATGTCGAGGGACTGTACAGCTGCCTGGACTATTACCAGGCGGTCAGAGACCCATTCAGCGAGGTGCTGCTCCGTCGATACAACGACCGCTTCCCCGGCGCCGCGAAGTTCACCGGCGGCGGCGCCTGCTCCGGCCTTTATCGCGGCCTTAAGCTCTGGGAAGCAGCCGTCAAGGAGGCGGGCTCGCTGGCCCAGGATGACGTCATCCGGGCGCTGGACCACGCGAAGATCGCCGATGGCCCCGGCGGACCGGCCGAGATGGTCCCCGGCCAGCATCACGTCCGGATGAACATGTACATCGCTCGGGCAGCCGGCGGCCAGTTCCGCATCGTCAAGAACCTGGGCCCCATCGATCCCGACGAGGCGCAAGTACCGGACGTGATCGACACCGGTCGCGCACGACTCGCCGTTTAAGGGAAGAAAAGTTCTTTCATCATCACCAGTCATCAACATTTAACTTCAACATTCGACAAGGGAGATAGGACCATGATGCTAGCAACGACGAAGGTGGAGGATTTCAATCGCTTTCTCGAGGTGTTCTCCACCGCAGGCGCCGAGAAACGAAAGCAGCACGGCTCGAAGGGCGCAGCGGTCTTCCGCGATCCCACGGAAGCCGACCGCGTCTGGGTGATCTTCGATTGGGACGAGCAGGGCTTCAAGAACTACCTCGCCGATCCGGATGTCCCGGCGATCATCAAGGCTGCCGGCCACGTCGGCAAACCCCAGCCAGCGCTGCTGGGCGGCAAGTACGGCTCGTAGGAGACCTGGCACCAAGGGGGCGGGGCCGGCATCCGGCATCCGGATGGACTGCCGGCCCGCTAGAGTGGCGGTGCACAGATGAGCCGCGCCGCGCGCAGACTATTGCCGGGTCAGCGCGCGGCGGTTGCGCACTGCCGTGTGCGCGCGCACCAGCGCCGGGTTCTGGAAGATCTTGATCAGCACCACGCCGGCGATGAATCCGCCGATGTGCGCCCAGACCGCCACGCCCGAGGTGACCTTGGTCCCCATCGACGTGAGCTGAGGGAGCCCCTCCACCACCTGCATGCCGATCCAGAAGAGCAGCATCACCCAGGCTGGCACCGAGATCACCCTGATGAAGATGAACAGGAAGAACAGAATGTTGACCCGCACCCGGGGATAGAGGATCAGGTACGCGCCCAGCACGCCGGAGATGGCGCCCGAAGCCCCCACCATGGGGACGATGGAAGCGGGGTCGATCAAGGCCTGGGCGGTGGCCGCCGCCAGCCCGCAGACCAGGTAGAACACGATGAAACGAAATCTGCCCATGCTGTCCTCGACGTTGTTGCCGAAGATCCAGAGGAACAGGCTGTTGCCGAGGAGGTGAGCCCACCCTCCGTGCAGGAACATCGACGTCAGGGGGGTCAGCAGGTTGCGCGGGTCCGCGTCCACCAGGCAGGCCATGCCGTCGCCCAGCGGCAGGCCATCACCCACCCGGGCGCGGAAGGTGATCTCGCCGGGAATCATGCCCCAGTTGCAGACGCTCGCCGCCAGCGCGGCGGGATTGAACCCCGCGCCCTGCACCAAGACCCAGGTGGCGCCCAGGGCCAGCAGCAGCAGCACAGTCACCAGGGGAAAACGCAGGGTCGGATTGTCATCGCTGATCGGGATCATCGCTTGGCCACCTCGCCGACGGTTGCGGGAACCCCCATGGCAGCAAACGCCAGACCCACGGCTTCACTGGCGCTGGAGGCCCGCGGAACGTTGGGAACGACACCCTCGATCTCGAAGCGCCAGGAGCCGACCAGGATCACGGGCTTTTGTGCCTTCAAGGCCAGGGCAATCTCGGACAGCGTCCCGAAGCCGCCGCCGATGGCGATGATGGCATCGCTGGCGCAGACATTCAGCCAGTTGCGCGCCTCACCGAGGCCCGTGAACAACGCGATATCGACGTACGGGTTCGGCGCCGATTCACGGGCGTTGATGCCCGGCAAGATGCCGATGGTCAACCCGGCCGCCTCGCGTGCCCCGGCCGCCGCCGCTTCCATCACGCCGCTGCGACCACCGCACAGCAACACGCCCCCGCGTTCGGCGATGCCGCGCCCGATGCTGCGGGAGAGCTCGGCGGTTTGCGGGTCGCACGCCGCCGGACCCACGACGCCGATGACGAATCTGTGGGTACGCCCCGGCATGGCGGGGAGCTTAGCAGCAGCGCTCCGTCGGGGGGGACGGGCCCCTCGTCGGCGCGCCTTTGCAGCAGGAAGGGCTCCGAATTCGTATAGAATTCCCGGGCTTCCATGAAACACATCAGTGCGAACCTGCTTCGATTTCGTATTCCCCAGCCGGCAGCGGCGGGCCTGGCGGTGGTCGTCTTCGGCCTTCTCGCCGCGGCCGCCCTGCCAGGCTGTGCGGGCGGGAGCGGCGGGGTCTCCCCGGCCTCCGGAGGGTCGACCGGAAGCGGAGGCGGAGGGCGCGGCATGGGGTCAGGCGGGCGCGCTGCCGGGACCGGAGGTGAGGGGCAGTCGGGCGCAAGCGGCGCAGGGACCGGAGGCCGGGACAGTGGCGCCGGTGGTCTAACGGGAGGCGGCGGCAACACCGGAACGGGGGGGCTCTCTGGTGCCACCGGATCGGGCGGGGGCGGGTTGGGCGCCGGCACCGGAGGAGGAGGCAGCAGGGCGAATGGTTGCGGCGACAGCAGCTTGCTCTTCTGCGACGATTTCGAGTCCATGCAGAGCGGGGCCGTTCCCGGGGCGCCTCGCTGGACCACCGCTTTCAACGGCATGGCCACGATCACCATCGACGGGACGACCCCGGCCCACAGCGGCAGCCGCTCTGTTCACGTGAAGACCAGCGGTTCGTATCAGGCGTTCCTGGTGCTGTCGAACGCCGTGACCTTTCCGGCGCGCCTCTACTTTCGGACCTTCATCCGGCTGGGGGCCCCCATGACCAGCGGCCACAACACCTACTTCAAGTCGGGGGCAGCCGCGACCTCCAGCTCAGAGCACGAGACGCGCATCGGGGTGATGAACGCGATGTTGATGATCAATCAACCTGCCAGCGATCGCGGCGCCCTGTCGAACCAGAAGTACTACACCGACGGCAACAAACCGGGGGTGGTGTTCGCGCCGCAGAGCTGGGTGTGCGTGGAGGTGCTGGCCGATCCGCCGCACTCCGAGATCGACGTGTGGGTGGACGGCAAGGAAGTCCCCGACCTGCACCTCACCGACTGGCAACAAGATCCGGTGCAAGCGCTGCGGTTCGGTTTCGAGAAATACGCTGGCCCCGACGCCGATATCTGGTACGACGACATCGCCGTTTCCGCCCAACCCATCGGCTGCAACTGACGGACGCCCCACGGCGCGGTTGGTTCATCACCGGCGGCTATTTTCCAGCTGTCAGCGTCGTCACGATGGTGTCCAGCAAGTCGAAGTAGCTCCGGATGTCGGAGGTAGCGCCAACGTCGGAGGGCAGGGAGACCACGCGGGTGGCAGTCTGGCGCCCTATGATGCTGGCGAGGCTGCTCGGGTAGAAGCTTTCCACGATGATCAGCTTCACGCCCTGCTGCTTCATGAACTGGATGAGCTGCGCGGTGTGATTCGCGGTCGGCGGAATGCCGGGCTTGGGCTCGATGTAGCCCACCTCCTCCAGCCCCAGCCAGCGGGCGACGTAGGACCAGCTCTTGTGATACGTCACCACCTTCTGTCCCTTTAGCCCTCCTGCCCGCTTGCTCCATTCGGCGCCTTTCTTCTGCAGGCGCACAGCAAAGTCGCGCGCCCGCGCCTCGAAGAGCGCGCCGCCCGCCGGATCCAGTGCCGTGAACCGCTTCACCAGCAGTCGAGTGATCGCGAGGGCGTTATCCGGCGGGATCCAGTAGTGCGGATTGCCCATGGGATGAACATCACCCAGGGCGCGCAACTGGTCGGCGGGGATGTTGGGAATGTCCTGCACCGCGATGGCCGACGAGCAGTCGACATTGCCCGGTTGACCGGTCTGGATCTTGCCATTGCGGGACTGCTGCACGAGGGGAGGCAACCAGCCGACCTCCAGATCCAGGCCCACGTACAGCAGAACATCGCCGCGGTTCAAGGAGAGCACCAGCGATGGCTTCGCCTGAACGAAGTGCGGATCCTGATATCCGTGCGACAAGGACTCCACTGCTACCCTTTCTCCGCCCACCTCGCGCGCCAGATCGGCCAGGGTTTCGATGGTGGTGACCACGCGCAACTTCGCATCAACGCGGGCGGGCAACAGCGCAAGGCCCGCTGACAGCGTCAAGCCACAGATCAGGTGTTTGAACGTCTTCATATTGAGCCCCGCTAGTAAGGATGCGCGCCGTGAGCGCCCAGAGAAATTTCAGTTTGAAAGAACGCCACCGTCGCGCTGCCCATTCCCGGTCCGGTGATCTCCTGCGCGTACAGGCGAAAGCGGGAGAATTCGCTGGGGGCAAAGGTCAACGATGCGGCGTAGCCGTACCGCCGCGGCAGATAGTCGCCGGAGGGGATGCCCACGACATCGAAGCGACCGCCCACGTACCAGCGACGCGCCACCTGGACCACCGGCTCGGTGTAACCGGCCCCCTCCGTCTGTCCGGCGATTCCCGCGAATTCGCCGATGGACCGAAAGAACAGCTCGGTGGTCCACTGCACCATGGCGTAAGACTGCGCCACGTTCGCCGGTACCCACCGATAGGTGAGATCGCCGCCGTACAGGACGGTCCGCGCGGCCCGCACGCCCCCGTCGGGACAGATCGCCACGCCACCGCAAGCGAACAGCCGGCCGGTCGCGGCGTTCAGCCCCAGCATCAACGACGCGTTGTCGGTGGCGTCCCAGTACTGCTCCAGGACGGCGGCATAAGTGAGGTTTCCAGGCTCACTGCGCCCCCCACCTCCGAAACTGGAGACGGTCGTCGGCGCAGGCGTCGGCGTTGGCGTTGGCGTTGGCGTTGGCGTCGGATTGTCCGGCGCGCCCAGGCTGAACGCCTCGACATAAAACGTGGCGAACCAGGGCAGCGGCAACAGGACCGAGGCCTGGGCGCCCGGTCCACGCATTCCGTCGGCACCGAACAGCAACGACGTGAACAGCGGCCGGCGGGTGAAGTGCTGCTGGTGGAGGTGCTGGGTGTTGTTGCGTCCCATCTGTGAACGGAACGTGCCGGCCTTGAGCTGCAGGTTCCAGGGCAACGAGGTGGTGACCAGGTAAGCCTCCTCCACCTCGATCCCTTCCAGGTTGGGAATGGTGAGGAACACGGCCCCGTCCAGATAAGGATCAACGGCTGACTGGAAGGCGAGCTCCGCCTCCTGGATCCCGAACCCTTCGTGGTTCGGGCTGGGATCGTCGCCCGCCACGGGTAGGCGTGCGGCTTCGAAGTCCGAGCGGTGGCGCCCGTAGTAGCCAAACACGCCATCGACGATCACCGACATGGCGGGGTTCATCAGGCTGG
>JBDSME010000387.1:0-3531 GCA_039916065.1 Polyangia bacterium | reverse complement strand
TCGTGCGACACGAAGATCATCGTCCCCTCGAAGTCGGCCAGCGATCGCACGATCATCTCCTTGGTGGTGATGTCCAGGTGGTTGGTGGGCTCGTCGAACACCAGGAAGTTGGGGCGCTCGTAGAGCAGCCGCGCCAGCACCAGCCGCGCCTTCTCGCCGCCCGAGAGCACCCGGCAGATCTTGTCGATGTCATCGCCCGAGAACCCGAAGCACCCCGCCAGCGTGCGCAGCTGCCCGATGTTGGCCAGCGGGAAGGCATCCTGCAGGACCTCGTAAACTGTTTTGTCGGCGTCGAGCACCTCCATGGCGTGCTGGGCGAAGTACCCCATCTTCACGCCGGCCCCCAGGGTCACCGCGCCGTCGTCGGGATCGGTTTCGCCGGCGATCAGCTTGAGCAGCGTCGATTTTCCAGCGCCGTTCACCCCCATCACCGCCCAGCGCTGCCGCCGCCGAATCATCAGATCCAGTCCGTCGTAGATGACGCGCGCGCCATAGCCCTTGCACAACTTCTCGATCTTCACCACGTCCTCGCCCGACCGCGCGCAGGGCGGGAACTCGAAGGTCATGGCCTTGTGCCGCTTGGGCGGTTCCACCTTCTCGATCTTGTCCAGCTTCTTGACCCGCGATTGGACCTGCGCCGCCTTGGACGCCTGCGCCTTGAACCGCTCGATGAAGCGCACTTCCTTGGCCAGCATGGCCTGTTGCCGCTGGAACGCCGCCTCGGCCTGCACCTCGTTTTGTGCCCGCTGCTGATCGTAAAAATCCAGGTTGCCTGAATAACTGGTCAGCACACCGCCATCGATCTCCACCACCCGGCCGACGATGCGGTTCATCAGCTCACGATCGTGCGAAGTCATCACCAGCGCCCCCTCGTAGTCCTTGAGGAAGCTTTCCAGCCAGATGATCGATTCGATGTCCAGGTGGTTCGACGGCTCGTCCAGCAACATGGCGTCGGGCCGCATCAACAGGATGCGCGCCAGCGCCACCCGCATCTTCCACCCGCCCGACAGCGCGCCCACGTCACCGTCCATCATCGACTGCGAAAACCCAAGGCCGGCAAGGATCTCGCGCGCCCGCGCTTCCAGGGCGTAGCCGCCCAGGTTGTCGAACTGGCCCTGCACGTCGCCGAAGCGCGCCAGCAGCGCGTCCATCTCATCGGCGCGCGCCGGATCACCGAGCGCCTCTTCTAGTTGCTTCAGCTCCACCGCCACATCGGAGACGGCGCCCGCGCCCGCCATCACCTCGGCCACCACCGGCCGCCCCGCCATTTCACCGACGTCCTGGCTGAAGTAGCCGATGGTCACCCCGCGGTCGACCGACACCTGCCCGTCGTCGGGTGACTCTTCCTTCATGATCATGCGGAAGATGGTCGACTTGCCGGCCCCGTTCGGCCCCACCAGGCCCACCTTCTCGCCGCGCTGAATGGCGGCGGACGCCTCCACGAACAGGATCTGGGGCCCGTGCTGCTTGCTGATCTGGTCGAGGCGAATCACGAGGGGTGCTGCGTTTACCGCGAAAGGGCGGCGGAGCCAAGGCGCTTGGCGGCGACGGACGGCCGCGTTAGGTTACCGCGCATGATCAAGCTGGTTCTGCTCCGTCACGGCCAAAGCACCTGGAACCTGGAAAATCGATTCACGGGGTGGACCGACGTCGACCTGACCACAGAGGGGCGGGAGGAGGCGCGCCGGGCCGGCGGGCTGTTGCGCGAGGCCGGTTTCGTGTTCGACGTGATTCACACCTCACGGCTGAAACGCGCCATCCAGACCATGCAGGTGGTGCAGGACGAGCTGTCCCAGCAGTGGGTGGACGTGCGGCGGCACTGGCGCCTGAACGAGCGGCACTACGGCGGGCTGCAGGGCCTGAACAAGGCCGAGACCGCCGCCAAGCACGGCGAGGCCAAGGTGCTGGAATGGCGCCGCAGCTATGATGTGCCGCCCCCCGCTCTGGACCTCAAGGACGACCGTCACCCGCGCCACGATCGCCGCTATCGCGAGCTGGCGGCCGACGTGTTGCCGGCGACCGAATCGCTGAAGGACGTGGTCGCCCGCATGCTGCCCTACTGGTACGACGCCATTGTT
Organism: Polyangia bacterium; assembly: GCA_039916065.1. Classification (GTDB taxonomy): domain Bacteria; phylum Myxococcota_A; class Polyangia; order Fen-1088; family Fen-1088; genus FEN-1088. The sequence goes on along the minus strand of JBDSME010000387.1, from coordinate 1,453 downwards.
CCCGACCTGCGGGTGGGCCGCCAGGTGGCCATCGTGGCGCACGGCAACAGTCTGCGGGCGCTGGTCAAGCACCTGGACCACGTGTCGGAGGCGGAGATCGTCGAGCTGAACATCCCCACGGCCATCCCGCTGGTGTACGAGCTGGACGACGACCTGCGGGCACTTCGTCACTACTATTTGGGCGATCCCGAGGCGGCCAAGCGCGCCGCCGAGGCGGTGGCCAAGCAGGCCTCTGCGGGCGCTGCGAAGCGTTAGCCCTTCTGCCTGTTTGCGCCGCCACTGGGTCCTTCGAGCGTCTTCGCGTAACCGACTTGGCGCGGCGCGCGTAAGTTGATCATCATGAAGTCCATGGACCGAAGAGTCGCCCGCGCCCTGTTGTTGCCCTTGTTGATGGTGATGGGCGGGGGGGCCGTCGCCTGCCGCGGCAACTCCGCGGTTGCCGCGGACCGCGACGCGCCACCGCGCGGGATGAGGTCAGTCACCATGTCCAAAAAAACGTACACCAAGCCGTCGGATGAGGTTCTGCGGCGCACGCTCACGCCACTGCAGTACGACGTGACACAGAAGGAAGCTACGGAGCCGCCCTTTCGCAACACTTACTGGGACAATCACAAGCCGGGGCTCTACGTCGACGTCGCCACCGGCGAGCCGCTGTTCAGCTCGACGGACAAGTTCGAATCTGGCACGGGGTGGCCCAGCTTCACGCGTCCGGTAGAGCCGGGGCGGGTGGTCGACAGGCCGGACCACCGCCTGGGGGCGCTGCGCACCGAGGTCCGTTCAAAGGCGGGGGGGTCGCACCTGGGACACGTCTTCGACGATGGACCGGCGCCCACCGGCCTTCGCTACTGCATCAACTCGGCCGCCGTTCGCCTGGTCCCCACGGACAAGCTGGAGGCGGAAGGTTACGGCGAGTACCGGGCGCTCTTCGGCGAGGGCAGCGGCGCCGCGGCCGGCAAGGCCACTTTGGAGACGGCGGTGCTGGCGGGCGGGTGCTTCTGGGGGATGGAAGAGTTGCTGGGCAAGATCCCGGGCGTGGTCAAGACCGAGGTCGGGTATGCGGGCGGGAGCACCCGCGCCCCCACCTACAAGGAGGTGACCACCGGGCGCACCGGGCACGCCGAAGCGGTGCGCGTGGTGTTCGATCCCAGGAAGCTGTCCTTCAGTGATCTGCTGGAGAAGTGGTTCTTCAAGATGCACGACCCCACCACCTTGAACAAGCAAGAGAACGACGTGGGGACCCAGTATCGCTCGGCCATTTTCTTCACTTCCCAGGAACAGCAGAAGGTGGCGGAGGCGGTCAAGGCCCGGGTCGACAAGTCGGGCAAGTGGAAACGCCCCATCGTCACCGAGATCACCGCGGCCGGCACCTTCACTCCCGCCGAGGACCATCACCAGAAGTACCTGCAGAAGAACCCCGGCGGCTACATGTGTCACTTCATGCGTGACTGATCAG
>JBDSME010000386.1:0-3226 GCA_039916065.1 Polyangia bacterium | reverse complement strand
GTGAGGAACGCGGTGACATCGAGACCGCCGTGATCTTTCGTGACCAGATCGCCGCCGACGAACAACGCGTGTTCGACATCGGCTGGCGCATCCTGATCGCCAGCGGAGCGACCGAGGAGAGCCAGGCTAGGGGCCGGCGCGCCGCCTTCCGGATCGTGGAACTGGCGGCGGAGGCCGCTGACCCCTTGCAGCTGCGCAAGGCCCTTCCCAAGCGGCGCGTCACGCTGGCCCCGCCCTCCTCCACCTCGGCCCCCCCGGGGGGCTCGCCGCCCCCATCATCCGGCTGAAGAACGTCGACGAACTACCGGCGCTGGTGGATCGTAAGTCCGCGGCGCGGTAGGGCCGGAAAGCTGAACCAGGGGTAGGATTGCGTCGGCGCGGCGGCAGGGACGCGCGCCACACTTGACGATGCAAACCGAGGGGGCGCGCGTTTCGCGCCGCACGGCGACGCAACGCCGCAAAGCCCACGAAACCGCGGGAGCGGGCGCATGCGGCCGGCGCCTAGATAGCGTCGTTTGCCTTGCTATAGTCGGCGTACCGCGATGACACCCGAGGGACAGGTCATTCTTCCCTCGCAGTTCGGCCGTTATACGCTGCTGCAGCGGCTGGCGACCGGCGGGATGGCGGAGGTCTTCCGCTCCAAGATCGTCTCGTCGCACGGCTTCGAGAAGGTCATCGTGATCAAGCGGATCCTGCCGCATCTGGCCGCCGACCGGACCTTCGTCGCGATGTTCATCGACGAGGCCAAGCTGATGGCGCAGCTCACCCATCCCAAGATCGTTCAAGTCCTCGACTTCGGGGAGGTGGCCGGGCAGTACTTCATCGCCCTTGAATTCATCGATGGCCACGATGGACTGGCGTTGCTGAGGGCGGCCGCGCAGAAGCGCGTTCGCGTGCCGCTGTCCCTGGTGGTCTTCATCATCGCGGAAATACTGGACGCGCTGGACTACGCCCACACGGCGCTGGACATGGAAGGGCGGCCCATGCGCCTGGTTCACCGGGACATCTCCCCCTCGAACCTTTTCATTTCGCGGCACGGAGACGTCAAGCTGGGCGACTTCGGAATCGCCCACGCCAGCGACCGCGAGTCCAAGACCCAGGCGGGGACTCTCAAGGGGAAATACGGCTACATGTCGCCCGAGCAGGTCACCGGTGGGGTGGTGGACTGCCGGTCCGACCTGTTCGCCGTGGGAATCGTGCTGGCCGAGGCCTTCGTGGGCCGCCGGCTCTTCACCGCGCGAAACGAGCTGGACGTGCTGCTCATGGTGCGCGACGGCCGACTGGATCGGCTCAACCGTTATGGTCACGACATTCCGCCGGAGCTGGACCAGATCGTTCGCAAGGCCCTGAAGCGTGACGTCGATGCGCGCTACCAGAGCGCCGCCGAATTCCGGGATGCCCTGTTCGACTATCTGTTCGCTCAAAAGCTGCGCGTCGGTCCCGCTGATCTGCGCGCCTTCATGACCGACATCTTCGATGGCGGGGCCGAGGCCATGGCGCGGGTGCAGAAGCAGGGCAGGCGGCTGTCGGCGCCGCTTCCGGAGGCTGTGCCAGCCGCCCTCCCGACGCCGGCCGCCACGCCGTCCGGCCGGGTGACGATGCCCCCGCGGGCCGCACCGGCTGCGCAGGCCGGACAACCGGGATCAGATCGGTCCGCGGTCGAGGCGGCCGAGCGGGCGGCGCTGGGGGTGGTCGTCCGCGCGGTATCCGCGGAGCCAAACCGGTCGCTGCACGCGGGCGCGCCGGCCACGGGCGGCCAGCGCGCCGAACCGCTGGCGCGCGCGCTGGGAGCGGCGTCGGGTTCACCGCTGGCCGAGGCTCTGTCGGCGAACCAGTTCTCTCTGATCGATCTGGATCAATGGGACGTGTCGGAACAGAATTCCTCGGCGCGCGGTACGGGATGGACTCCCGTCTCGGAAGCGCCCCGCCGCCATCCACCCGAGTTGAGTACGGGCGTGGGGGCTGCTGCAGCGGGCCCCCTGTTCGCGGACAGCCGCGGCGCGCTGGGACGATTCGTGTCAGCGGCGCCGAACCGGCCGCCCGACAGCGCGGGTGATCTCGGCACCATCTCCCCGATGCGGGTGTTCGCCGACGTCACAGTGGCGGGCGAGACCGGTCTGCTGCGTTTCGAACGCGAGGTGCGTGGGCAAACGGAAGCCGCCGTCGCTCATCCTGCCGGCACCATGGGCTCCGCTGGAACGCCGGGCGAATGGGAGGTCAAGGAACTGTTCCTTGCTTCTGGCGCGCCCGAATCGGTGAATTCCAGTGTGCCGTCCGAGCGCTTCGGCGCCTACCTGGTCGCCCGCGGGGTGGTCCGGGCCGCCGATTTGGAGATGGCGCTGGGGATGCTGCCGCATTTTTCCGGGAAGCTGGGCGACACCCTGGTGGGTCTGGGGCTGATGCGGCCGCTAGACGTGTTTCGCCAGCTTTCCCAGCAGGTGCGCGATCGGGTTATCGATCTGTTTCGCTGGTCGCGCGGGACCTTCTCTTTTTTCCGCGGGGTGAGAAATGAACAGGATAGCTTTCCCCTTGGTCTGGATGGGTTCGAGATCCTGGGGGCCGGCGTCCTCACCTTCCCCGCCCAGGATCTCGAGGAACGTTTCGCCGTCCAGCTGGACAGCCATCCGCGGCGCTCGGATCGCGGGCGGATCGATCCGGAATCCTTCCACCTGGGTCCCACGCCGCGCGAAGTGCTGGCCCTGCTCGATGGAAAACGAACGCTGCGCTCCTGGCTGGCGGAATTCAATTCACCCGACGAACGCGTCACTTTTCTGCGCTCGCTCTACCTGCTGATCGAAACGGATCTGGCCGAGGTGGACTGACACGATCTACCCGGCCGCTGGCTCCTGTTGCGTCATGCAGTGCAATGTCCCCAGCCCCCACACCAGATCCACGGCGTGAATGCCCACCACCTGGCGGTCGCGAAACAGTTCGGACAGGATCCCCAGCGCCTGCCGATCGGCTGGATCGTTGAAGGTGGGCACCAACACCGCGTGGTTGGCGATGTAAAAGTTGGCGTAGCTGGCGGGCAGGCGGACGCCGTCGAACACCAGCGGCGACGGCATGGGCAGCGCCACCACCTCCAGAGGTTCGCCGGATGCGTTGGTCATGCCCGACAAGCGCTCGCGGTTCTCGGCGAGGGCGGCGTGGTTCTCGTCGGCGGGATTCGATTCCTGCGCCAGCACCACCGTGCGTGGTCCCACGAACCGCGCCAGATCATCCACGT
>JBDSME010000385.1:0-9575 GCA_039916065.1 Polyangia bacterium | reverse complement strand
TGAATTCGGTGCCGTCCGCCGCGCGGTAGGAAAGCGCGCCGAGCACGCGCGGGGCACAAGGGGGATTGCAGTGCGCGGTCAGGTAGCGGCCGATCTCCAGCTCCGGATTGGGGCCGGCGCTGAGCTGCCGATACACCTTCAACAGCACGCGGTCACCAAAAATGGCGGTGGAGTTGGTCTGCTCCACGCGCGGCAACGTCGCCACCGGTAACACCGCCCCAGCCAGTTCCGCCATGCGCGGCAAGGCCTCGCCTCGAACCTGGCCGTTCATCTCGCCGTGCAGCGTGCGGCCATCGCGCATCAGTTGCAGGAAAATGTCGGCGGCGTGATGGGGAACCGTCAGGCCGTCTACAAGAACGCCCTCACCGGCAAGAACGCCGTCACCATGCGTGGCCGGCGTCGCTTTGGCGCCGCCGCTTCCCCCGACCACGCTCTCCAGGTCCGAAGGGCCGAGCGCGGTCACGATGGCGGGCGGGGCTTCGTTGCTGCCGCCCGCCAGGGCCCGAGCGGTCGCTCCATCGACCTCCGCGAGGGGAATGACGTAGAGGTCGGGGTCCCCACCAACATAATTGATACGCAGGATGACCAGAGCTTCGAAACCGTCGTCCCCATCCAGAGGTACCACATCGACGATCTGAGGGTCGACCGGCTGCCGGCCCTTGCCGCGAAACCAGCGGCGCGGGCGTACGTATGCCAGCAACACCTTGGCCAGCAACGGCCGCTGCCCGACGTCGTGGAGGGCAGGCCAGGTCATCGGATGCACCGTCATAGATAGTACTCGAAGGTATGTTCGGTATGGATGTAGCGCCGCACCCGGAAGATGTGGGCCGGCATCACCCGCGGGTCCAGTGCCACGTAGGCGCGTGCGCCTTGCCATAGATAGCGGGCGTCGCCGATCAGATCGTGAACTTGAAAGCGGGCGTCCTTGGCTATGCCCAGCGCCGCAAGATCCAGGGTCAGCCAGCCCGCGTGTTGATTGTGCGGATCCAGATTGACGACCACCAGCAGCGGCTGCGAGGAAATTTCGTCGATACGGCTGTAACAGAGCAGGGCGTCGCTGTCGGTTTCATGAAACACCGTCCCGGCCACCCGTTGCAGGGCCGGGTTGTCGCGGCGGATCTGGTTCAACCGACGCAGCACCGGCCGCAAGCTGTCGGGACGTGCCAGATCCCAGGCGCGGAGCTGATACTTTTCGTTCTGCGCGTACTCTTCGCTGCCCTCGCGCGCCACCTTCTCCTGCAGCTCGTACGCGGGGCCATATATGCCCCAGTTGGGCGAGAGCGTCGCCGCCAGGATCGCCCGGGCAATGAACGTGGCCCGGGTCCCGAACTGCAAATGTTCGGGGAGAATGTCCGGCGTGTTGGGCCAGAAGTTGGGACGAAAGAATTCCTTAACGTCGGTGTCGGCGATGGACTGGACGTACTCGGTGAGCTCCGCCTTGGTGGTCCGCCAGGTGAAATAGGTGTACGACTGAGAAAAGCCCACCTTTGCCAGCGCGTACATCAGCTTGGGTCGAGTGAAGGCCTCCGCCAGGAAGATCACCTCGGGGTGGCTTTCCTTGATGGTGCCGATGCACCACTGCCAGAAGGGGAGCGGTTTGGTGTGTGGGTTGTCCACGCGAAAGATCCGCACCCCCTGCTCGATCCAGTACAAGAATATTCCGCGCGCCTCGTGCCACAGGCTCTCCCAGGCCGGCCCGCCGAAATCGAAGGGATAGATGTCCTGGTACTTCTTGGGGGGATTTTCGGCATACTGAATCGACCCGTCGGGGCGGTGGACGAACCATTCCGGGTGCTGTTTTACGTAAGGGTGATCGGGGGACGTCTGCAGGGCGATGTCCAGCGCCACCGCCAAGCCCTGGTCGCGCGCCGCCGCCAGGAAGTGGCGGAAGTCATCCACCGTTCCCAGCTCCGGATGGATGGCCAGGTGTCCGCCCTCCGCGGCGCCGATGGCCCAGGGGCTGCCCGGATCGGCAGGGCCGGCGGTGAGGCTGTTGTCGGGGCCCTTGCGGTGGGTGCGGCCGATGGGATGGATGGGGGGCAGGTAAACAATGTCGAAACCCATGTCGGCGATGTCGGGAAGTCGTTTCTCGGCGTCGCGAAAGGTGCCGTGTCGGCCTTCCGCGCCGCACGAGCGCGGGAATATTTCGTACCAGGCACTGAAGGCGGCGTGGACCGGATCCACGGTGACCACCAATGGTGGCTGGTGGGTGGTGCCGGCGCCACGGTCGGGATAGGCGCGCATCAGGGTCGCCAAGTCGGATGACAGCGCGAGTTGTGCGCGGAGACTCATCTCCTCGGGCCCCGCCAGGCGCTCGGCCAGCCGCAACAACACGGCGCGATCGTGCTCGCGAGCGACGGCGCGATGGGCAGCCGCCTCGACCAGACCTGCGGCCACCCGCAGCTCGACCTCGACCGCCTGCCGCGCCTCCAGCTTGCGCCGTGCGCCCCAGCTCCAGGTGGACCAGGCGTCCACCCAGGCGGAGACGGTGTATTCCCAGGAACCGAGCGCGTCCAGGACGAAGCTCGCCCGCCACGAGTCGTTTGTTGGTTGGGTTGGTTGCGCCTGGGGGGAGGCTGCGGGCGGAACCGCTGTGGTCGCGGTTCCCGACGCGGGCGGCCGTGCACCTTGCGCCGCCACGGGCGCCGACGAGGGCGGGGCGGCTGCCGCCGACGGACGGCGAGGTGGCGTTCCCGTCACGGCGACGAGCGGTGATTCGTGCCACTCCGCCGACCCGGCGGGACGATAGAGTACCACCCCCGCCAGATGATCGTGACCATCCACCAGGATGTCAGCCTCGACCGCCATGATGTCCCCCAGTACGCGCTTGACCGGGTGGCGATAACCGGCGACGTGCGGGCGGATGGCGTCAATGACCACGCGCCTGCGGCCGTCCGGCAACGCCGCCAAGGCCGGCGAAGTCGGCGAAGTCGGCTCCTCCGCCCGCGGGACAGTCATAGCCGATCTCCGCGTGTCGGGGTCACGTAGATAGGTAGGTTCACCAAGGGGTTTTTCAAGCCCGTTGTGTAAACTTTCTCCATTGCTCGGGCCTGTACTGCTGCCGATTGAATCCCCCAGTGTGATTCGCCAGGCTTTGTCAGCCCTGGGGGTCAGGCGGCTGGTGCTGGCGATACACGACCAGAGCTTTCCCAGTACGCCCGACGAGGACATCGGCAGAGGCTCTCCCTACAGCAAGGGGGCGCGCCAGCTTCTGGAATTTGTCGGAGCCGCGGGGTTTGATGGCGTGCAGCTCGGTCCCCAGGGGGACACGGCGCTCGACAATCCGTCGCCCTATGATGGCGCCCTGTTCAGCAAGAGCACGCTGTCGACTGCGTTCGGCACTTTGCTGGAGGAGTCCGACTGGTCGGAGCTTTGCGAGGGGTTGCTTCCGTCCATGGTCGCGGGGCGACCGGACGGTCCGTCGAACCGGGCACGTTACCGTTACGCCTGGCAGGCGGCCCAGGGCGCCCTGGCCATCGTTCATTCGCGATTCACGCGCGACCGCACCCGCCACCCCCAGCTCGCCGCACGGTTCAACGAATTTCGCAGCCGGCGCGGAGAATCACTGGTCGCCGACGGCAGATTTCAGGCACTGGTGGAACAGCAGGGGACCGATGACTGGCGCCGCTGGCCAGCGTCAGCGTCAGCGTCAGCGTCAGCGTCGGCGGGACCGGGGCCGGGGCCGGGGGCAGAGGGAGAGGTGGCCGCGGAACGACATGCCTTCGGGCAATTCATCCTGGCGGAACAGCACCACACGCTCCGCCAGACGCTGGCGAGGGCCAAGCATCCCCTGGTGCTCTACGGGGATCTGCCCATCGGTTTTTCTCACAGAGATCTGTGGAGTCACCGGTCGCTGTTCCGGAGCGACTACGTGATGGGAGCGCCGCCCAGCCGCACCAACCCCGACGGGCAACCCTGGGGTTTTCCGGTGTTCGACCCCGACCAGTATTTCAGCGACGCGGCCCGCACCGCCCCGGGGCCCGTGCTGCGGCTGTTGACCGCGCGCGTGGACGCCATGCTGGAAGACTTCGATGGGCTGCGCATCGATCACCCACACGGCCTGGTCTGTCCCTGGGTGTACGACGCCGGGGATCCCGATCCCGGCGCCGCCGTCTCGCGCGGCGCGCGCCTGTTCTGTTCGCCCCATCTGCCCGACCACCCGACGCTGGCGCGTCTGGCCATCCCCATGACGGCGCAGCTTTCCGCCGATCCCGGGATCGCGCGCTACGCCGACGACTGGGTGCGCGAGCTCCGCGAGGAGCAGGTTACGACCTACGGCGTCCTGTTCGACACCATCATGGCTCGGGTGACAGCCGCCGGGCGCCGCGGCAGCGACGTGGTGTGCGAGGTGCTGAGCACGCTTCCTTATCCCTTGCGTCGGGTGATGGAGCGCCACGGGCTGGGCCGGTTTCGCGTCCTGCAGAAGGCCGATCTGGCGCGCCCCGACGACGTCTACCGGGCCGAGAACGCCGCCGAGCACGACTGGATCATGCTGGGCAACCACGACACCCGTCCCATCTGGTTGCTGGCCGAAAGCTGGCACGGCGCCGCCGCCGGAGAGCAGTGGGCCCGCTACCTGTCCGAGCGCCTGATGCCGTCACCCACCACGCAGGCCCGCCTGGCGCGCTGGATCGCCGCCGATGCACGGCATCTCTGCCAGGCGATGTTCGCCGTGCTGTTCGCGTGCCGCGCCACCCACGTCTCGGTCTTTTTCGCCGACCTGTTCGGCATGCGAGACACCTACAACCGGCCCGGCATCGTCGACGCCGACAACTGGACCCTCCGCCTGCCGTCGCAGTGGCACGTCCAACACCAGCAGCGACTGGCACGCCTGGAAGCCCTCAACGTCCCCCTGGCGCTGGCCCTGGCCCTGGCCGGCCGGGGACAGGCGGGCGCGGCGCTGGTGGCGACGCTCTTGCAGGCGGCACGCGCCTCTACGCCCCTGCTCGATCCCGAGATCAGCGCCCTGATATCATCGGCGATGCGGGCGGGCGCCGCGGGAGAGAGTAGAGGTGGATAACCGTGAAGGGGTACGCGTCTGATCGCAGCGCCGTTCCCTCACCCTCCGGCCTACGGCCGTCGACCTCTCCCGCTGTCGCGGGCGAGGTGAGGAACTCTCTCTTCCGCTTACTCGGGCGGGGTGAGGAACTCTCTTCTGCTTTCGCGCTCAAGATCCTGGGTCCGATGAACCCTCTCCCGCTTGCGGGAGAGGGCCTGGGTGAGGGCAAGCCTTGCGAGCGGCAAGGTTCAATTTTGCGGCGAATAGCAGGACGAGGTTGAAAGACCAAACCAATGATCAGATGTCTACCTGCCCGCCAGGTCCGCTATTGCCAGCAGCGGGATCAGGACCGTCTCGCCGGCGGGGTGCTTCAGCTCGTCGCGTAGTTCGTTGAAGGCCTTTTCGAGAAGGTGAGTCGTCAGCATGAGCGGGAGATCTTCGTCGCCGGGCATGAACGCCGCGCCGCGCGTGGCGTCCAGGTAGGCGCGGAGGAACGCGCTGGAGACCCAGCGGTACCAGGCGTCGGCCCAGGGGTTGGCCAGGGCGCGGTCCTCCTCGCGCACCACCGTCCCGTCGAGCAGGGTCAGGTGGGCGGCGAAGTGGAACGAGCGGACCATCCCGGCGACATCACGAATCGCCGAATGCTTGCGCCGGCGTTCCACCAGGGTTTCGGTGGGAAGGCCGCTGAAGTCGATGATCACAAAGTCCTTGCCGGTATAGAGCACCTGTTCCAGGTGATAGTCGCCATGGACGCGGATGCGCATCCCGGTCAGCCGCTGGGTCAGCAGGGGCTCGAAGGCGCGCATGATGGGGGCCTCGCTGTCGGTCACCACATTTGCCGCCGTCCGTACTCGGGCCGAGACTCCGCCCACGCTGGCGCGCAGCTGGCGCAGGGTCTTGCCCACCACGTTGCGCATCGACTGATACTTGGAGCGGCGGTCGAGCGTCGAGTAGGGCTCGGGCGCGAAGGCGGGATTGGCGACGTTCGATGCCAGGGCCTGGTGCAGCTCGGCGGTGCGGCGGCCGAGTTGCGCCGCTTGCTCCAGATAGGTGCCGATCGCCTCGCGCACCGGTGCCGGCAGCTCGGCGCGCGTCAGCTCCAGCAGCGTTTGGGACGGCGTGGCCGGTGGGGTCACGTCGCGATGCCGGGTCAGTACCCGCTCGAAGAAGCGGCGCAGCTCTTCCAGGGTGTGGGTCCAGGCGGTGCCCTCGTTGGGAACGTAGGCTTGCAGGACCGCCAGCGTGCTCGGTTCGGCGCGACCCCGGCGCAACTCGATGGCCCCCACGATCTCGGGTGCCAGCCCCGGCGCCCGTAAATTCAAGAAGCGCGTCACCTCCAGCTCGGGGCTCACCCCCTCCTCAAGATGGCGAAAGGCCTTCAACAGGTAGCGCTCGCCAAAGCGAATGGCGGCAGCGGCGTGCTGGGCGCCGATGTTGCGCGGCTCCTCCTCGGGGATATCGATGGGGACGAACGGCGTGGCTTCGACGTCGGCCAGGATGCCGCTGGCGCGCCGTCGGTTGGCGATTGCTTCCAGCAGCCCGCCGGCCGAGGGGCCGTCCTCGCGCGCGTCCACTAGCACGGCGTCACCCGTCGGCGTGCGCACCGTTGCGAAGATTGCCTGCGGCGCCGGGACGCGCCCGTCGGTGACCGGGGCCAGCGACAGCACCAGCTGGTCCGTTTCTCCCCCCGCGTAGTCCACCCGTACCGTGAGTATGTAGACACTGCCGCCAAGCGACACCGCTTCCTGTATACGGGTGGCGGCGATCTCCCGGGCCCGTCCGGCAAACCAGTGCCGGGTGTAAAGAAAAGATGGCAGGGCATCTTCCAGGTTCATTCGCCCGTCGCCGGTCAGCAGGCTCTCGGCGCCCGCCAGCTCAAACACCGGCGGGCTGTACTGTGCCGCCAGCTCGGTCTCCGCACGGGTGGCGGGAGCCTCCAGCAGGAACCAGTAGAAGGCGTACCCCCCCAGCGTCAGCAGATAGGGCAGCTCGCCGATTGCCGGGAATTCGGTGTGTCCCATCAGCTCGATGGGTTGGGTGCCCTTCCACGCGCCCAGGTTCAGCTCGACGTACTGCACGAACCGCGACAGGTTCGCCACCACCAACACCGTCTGATCCCCGAGCTGCCGGATGAAAGCCAGCACCCGGAAGTTGGCCGGGGTCAGCAGCTCCATGGTGCCGCGGCCGAAGGCCTCGAAGCGCTTGCGCAGCGCGATCAGGCGCTTGGTCCACCAGAGCAGCGAGTTGGGATTGTTCTGCTGCGCCTCGACGTTGTACGCCTCGTAGTGGTACTCGGGATCGATTGTGATCGGCAGAATGAGACGCTGCGGATTGGCGCGCGAGAAGCCGGCGTTGCGATCGGCGCTCCACTGCATCGGTGTGCGCACACCGTTGCGGTCACCCAGGAAGACGTTGTCGCCCATCCCGATCTCGTCGCCGTAGTACAGCACCGGGGTTCCTGGCAGCGACAGCAAAAGTCCATCCAAGAGCTCGATCTTGCGGCGATCATTGCCCACCAGCGGGGCCAGGCGCCGCCGGATGCCCAGGTTGATGCGCATCTCGGTGTCGTTGGCGTAGGCGCGGTACATGTAGTCGCGCTCTTCGTCCGTGACCATCTCCAGGGTCAGCTCGTCATGATTGCGCAAGAACAGCGCCCACTGACAGTTCGCCGGAATTTGCGGGGTCTGCGCCAGGATGTCCAGGATGGGGAAGCGGTCCTCCATGTGAATGGCCATGAACATCCGCGGCATGATGGGGAAGTGGAAGTTCATGTGGCATTCGTCGCCATCGCCGAAGTAAGCGGCGGCGTCCTCGGGCCACTGGTTGGCTTCGGCCAGCAGCATGCGATCCTGGAACCGCGCGTCGACGTGGGCGCGCAGCTGCTTCAGAAAGACGTGCGTCCGGGGAAGATTTTCGCAGTTGGTTCCCTCCGCCTCGTACAGGTAGGGCACGGCGTCCAGTCGCAGCCCGTCGACGCCTTTTTCCAGCCAGAAGTCCACCACCTCCAGCAAGGCCTGGTGCACCGCTGGGTTTTCAAAGTTCAGGTCCGGTTGGTGGGAGTAGAAGCGGTGCCAGAAGTAGGCCTTGGCCACCGGATCCCAGGCCCAGTTGGACGGCTCGAAATCCTTGAAGATGATGCGCGTCTCTCCGTAACGCTCGATGGTGTCGCTCCAGACGTAGAAGTCCCGCTCCACGGAGCCAGCGGGTGCCTCACGGGCGCGCCGGAACCAGGGGTGGCGGTCGGAGGTGTGATTCAACACCAGCTCGGTGATCACCCGGATGCCGCGTCGATGAGCTTCCCGGAGCAGGAACTCGAAATCCTCCAGCGTCCCGCAATCCGGGTGAACGTCGGTGTAATCGGCGATGTCGTAGCCATCATCGCGCTGGGGCGACGGGTAGAACGGCAACAGCCAGATGGCGGTGATGCCCAGGTCCTGCAGATAATCCAGCTTGGACGCAACGCCGCGGAAGTCACCGATGCCATCGCCATTGCTGTCGTAGAACGACCGCACCCGCAGCTCGTAGATGATGGCGTCCTTGTACCAGAGGGGGTTTTTTCCCAGGCGTTCGGGCCGGCGTGCCGGGAAGACAGTGGGGCGTCTCATCAGGCGGCGACACCCGCGGCGATGACCGCGGTCCAGGAGGGCAGGGACCCAGGACGCTCGTCCAGCAGATCGCTGCGCAATAGCAGGGAGCGCGTACCGAGATGGGCCGCCACGATCTCCGCGGCGATTGGCTGGTCGGTCAGATTCGCCAGCAGGAGGCGGTCCTGTCCATCCGCAGCTGCCGGAGCTGCCGTCCATCGGCGGACGATCAACAATCCGTCCTGGGCGGCGGCTTCCAGCCTTTCGCGCGCCGGCTCGCGCAGAACGGTGTCGGAACGACGCAATTTCACCAGCTGTTTATACAACCTCAGCACCCTGTCGTGGGAGCCCTGCTCGCGTTCTTCCCAGCGCAGCTTGGAGCGGGTGAAAGTCTCTTCCGCCTGAGGGTCGGGGATGCGTTCCCGGGCCGCCGGGTCAGCGAAGGCGCGGAAGCCCTTGAACTCCTGGCGGCGCCCCGCCGAGATCAGCCGCCCCAGAGCCTCATCGTGGTCGGTGAAAAACTGGAAGGGGGAGGAGGCCGCCCATTCCTGGCCCATGAACAACAGGGGGGTCATGGGCAGGAACAGCAACACCGTCGACAGGGCTGCATAACCCGCATACGTTTTCGCATCGGCTTTGGCCCCTCCTCCAGTCATGCGGTCGCCCACGGCACGATTGCCAATTTGATCGTGGTTCTGCAGGCAATAGACGAACGCCTCGGCCGGCAACGCGGTGGCCGGCTGCCCGCGGGGCTTGCCTGTGGTCGGGTACACTTGGCCCTCGTAAAGCCAGCCCTTGCGGATGGTCTCCGCCAGACGCTCGGCGCTGCCGCGATAGCTGGCGTAGTAGCCATCGCTCTCGCCGGTCAGGATGACGTGTGCGACGTGGTGAAAGTCGTCTGCCCACACCCCGTCCATTCCCCTCGACAGCACCACGCCGGGATCGTTGGACTCGTCCTCGGCGATCACCAGCTTCCGGGGCATCAACGCGTG
>JBDSME010000384.1:0-5076 GCA_039916065.1 Polyangia bacterium | reverse complement strand
CCGGCGAACCGCGATCCGATGGCCAAGATCGCGGTGGAGGCCCTGGTACAGGAGGGGCTGTTCTTCAATCCTTCGGGGCGTCCATCGCCATATCCGCCTTATCCGCTGTATTCGGTGCTGAAGCTCTCGTCGATGTCTACTGACGCCGACGGCGACGAGCTCCTCCTGAAATGGGACGTGGTCAACCCGCGCGGTGTGCGCTTGATGATGCTCGACGCCTGTCCCGGTTCCAGCACCACTGAAAGGTCCTGCTTCACGGCCGACGTACCCGGCACCTATCACGTGACGCTGACCGTCTCCGACATGCACCAGGGCCCCGACATGAAGCCGGGCGTTGATATGGACGAAGCGTCGCTGGAGGTCGCTGACGATCGTCTACCGTGTATCTATGATGAAAACGTGACCCCGCTGATCTCAAGGCAACCATTGCCGGGCACCTTCGACCAGAAGCTGGACCTGATCGTGCTCAAGGTGGAGGACGACGGGGATTGGGCTCCGCGTAAGTTCACAGTCAGCCCCTACGCGGACTTTCGCTGGTCAGTGAAAAAGAGCGGCGACCAAGATTTCCAGCTTCTCGACGACAACTACTACACGAAATTCACCGTTCCCGAGAACTACTACTCTCTCGGCGACCTGGTGAAGGTGCGGGTGGAGTTCCTGGACCGCAATCGCGCCAAGATCGAAAGTATTCTCAAGAGCTGTGGCGATACAGCTGATACCTGCGGCATGACACCCACTTCCACCTGCCATCAGCGCGTGACGTGGACCATCCAGTACTGAGGTGGTTGCCCGGCGTCGCCCGGCGCGCCGGGGCCATGTGCTGTCTCGCTGCCGCGCTCTCGGGCAGTGTGATGAGCTGCGGCTTTGGTGGCAGCGACAGTAAACCGGGAACCAGCGCGACGGGAGGCTCCAGCGCCGGAAGCGGTGCGCAGGCCGGTGGCACCGGCGGAAGCGGACATGGTTCGGGCGGCGTTCCCGGCACCGGGGGGGCGTCAGCTGGGACAGGGGGCAACGCTATCTCGAGCGGTGGTTCCACAGGCAGCGGCGGGGCGGCGGCGGGATCCGGCGGGGCGGGCGGCAGCGCGTCCTGCGCGGTGGCTCTTTCCGTCCTACCGCCGCAGACCATTGACACGCTGTTTTCCGGCAAGAATTCCCGGGTTCGCGTCCGGGCGGCCGGCGTACCGATGACCGTCACCCCTCCGGTTTGGACCATCGAACTTCTGGATGGCTCCAAGCGCATCACGCCACAAGTCCTGAACGACATGCCGGGGACCTCCATCGCGGACTTTCCCACGGTCGTGTCAGGTCACTACGCGATCACCCTGAGCGTCGGCGCGGGCGTATCCTGCCGCGACGGCCATCTGGAGCTGATAGTCAACGACCCGCCGCCGGCCTCTTTCGTGGTACGCGTCACTCCTCCCCCGGCCATGGTCCTCGACGTTCCGGCGCAGGACACGGTGCTGCCGCTGGACAGCGAGCCGGCCGTCCGGGTCATCACCCTGGTCCGTGGAATGCGACGAAAGTTCAGCCTGCAGATGCCTGATCAGACGTTCGTCTCGGCGTACGTGCGGTTGAGCCTACCCTCCGGGTTGACCATGGAGGGATATACCGACGCGGGGCCGGTGGTGGTGTCGCTGCTGCCCGGGAATGTTTACGACGTCCTGCTGGTCCCCAAGGAGGGGAATGTGGCCCCTTTGCGGGCATCGGCGTCGCTGACCGATTCTCCGGTGTCATTCGAGCCGCGGCAGCTCACCCAGGGGACTCCCGTACGAGGCTCCGTGCTGAACGGCAACGGCACCCCGGTGGTGGGGGCGCGGGTGCTGCTGCGCGACGGCCTCCGGCCGTCCACCATGGGGGTGAGCGATGCCGCTGGAAAGTTTCAGCTCTGGACGCGGCCGGGGGTCGCCTCTGCCATCATCATGGCTCCGGTGGACTCCGGTCTGCCCGAGGCGCGCGTCGCCGATACTCCGGGCATCGTGGTCGACGACAATCTGCGTGACCTCACCATGTCCTGGGATTCCCGCGCGCGCGCTCCGTTCGTCGTGGTGGTTCGCGGCACGGATGGCACCGCACCGGTGGCGGGCGCGCGCGTGCGCGTGGAAACCGAGATGGGCGCCATCCCGCGCGCGGGCACTCTGCGCGTGACTGGCCTGCAGACCACCACCCTTGTCGCCAGCGCCTCGGTGCGGCTGGATGTAACCACCGATGCGACCGGGCGGGCGATGTTTCCCGACCTGCCGGTCACAGTGACGCCATACAAGGTCACAGTGGTGCCGCCTTCGTCCCTCGCCGAGGCCGCCATCACCGTACAGCGGGTGACGCTCACCAGTGCGGGCCTGACCGCCACGGTGCCGCTGGTACGTCACCTCGTTCTCACCGGGAACCTCTTGCCTGTCGGGATGACCAAAGGCGTGCGCATCGTGGCGCGCGATCGCGGCACCGGCATCGTCGCGCCCCCCACCTCGGCGCTGGTAAACGAGCAGGGCGGCTACGCCGTTTCCGTGGATCCGGAACGCCAGTACGAGCTGATCGCCGAGCCGCCGGCAGGCTCGGGGCTGGCGCTGACGGTGTTGGACGTCAAGAATATCGGTTCGGCGCAGCCATCACCGGCGCTCGACTACACCGTCGCGACGGGCTTTCCTTTCATGGGACAGGTCCGCGTGGAAGGCAGTGACAATCTCACGATCGCCGGAGCGCTCGTGCAGGTGTACTGCGTGGTGTCTTCGTCGTGCCTGGACCCCGAGGTGGCCATCGCGGAGACGACCAGTTCGGCCACCGGAACGTTCATCGTGACCTTGCCCGCGCCGCTGCCGCGCAACGCTCCCTGACCTCGCCGTGTGACGAATGAGTGAACATCCGGCGTCGTATCAGTGACGGCCACCGGCAAAGGTGCGCCGTGCCCATCGGCCACGCGAAATGCGGCGTCGCTGGTGCGCGGAAGCACCGCACTCGTGTGATAGCCTGGCTCGGCGATGGCCCGGATACTGATCGTCGAGGACGAACCCGACCTGCGGCAAGTGCTGGCGTACAACCTGCGGGACGCCGGACATGATGTGGTGGTCGCCTCCGAGGGCCGGCAGGGTCTAGCCCTGGCTGCGGAGAGCCCGCCCGACCTGGTGTTGCTGGATCTCATGCTGCCGGATATTTCCGGCCTGGAGGTCTGCCGCACCCTGAAGGGGGCGGAACGCACCCGCGAGATCCCGGTGATCATGGTGACGGCGCGGGGCGAGGAGATCGATCGGGTGGTCGGCTTCGAGCTCGGCGCCGACGACTATGTCGTGAAGCCATTCAGCATCCGCGAGCTGTTGCTGCGCCTGCGGGCGGTGTTGCGCCGAGGCGCCTTGCCTCCCGACCCGGCGTCCGCCGCGCCCGAGCGGATCCGCTTCGGACGGCTGGCCATCGACGTTGGTGCCCACCGGGTGTGGGTCGATGACGCCGAGCTCGCGCTGACACCGCTGGAGTTCAAGCTGCTCTGCACTCTTTACGAACGTCGCAACCGCGTGCAGTCACGTGGTGCCTTGCTGGACGACGTCTGGGGCGCCAGCCAGGAGAACATGACGCGTACCATCGACACGCACGTGAAGCGTCTGCGTGAAAAGCTGGGCGCGGAGGTCGGCCAGTACGTGGAGACGGTGCGCGGCGTGGGGTACCGGTTCGTGGGCAAGCCGCCTGGCGACGAATCATCACCGGCCGTGCCCGGGGCAGCGACATGAAGCTGGACATCAGGGCCAAGCTGGTCCTGGTGTCGCTGGGGTTGATCGGGGTTTCCATCCTGGTGCTGGAGGCCTACTTGCGGCCGCTGGTCGAGCAGGACATCGTCGAGTCGCGCCGCGCTGATCTGTTCGTGCGGCTGTCGCTGCTGGCGGGGGTGGTGGACGAACGCGCGGCGCAGTTACCAGTTGCCAACTGGGATGCTCTGGCGGACGAACTCGGCCACCGGGCGAACCTGCGGGTCACCTTCGTCCGCCCCGATGGGGTGGTGGTGGGGGATTCAGAGGTCGACGCGGCGGCCATCCCGGACGTGGAGAACCACCGGGATCGCTCGGAGGTGGCGGCGGCTCTGCGCGGCGAGCACGGATTCAGCACGCGCAGCAGCGCCACGGTGGGGCGACGGTTGCTGTACGCGGCCATTCCCTTGCGGCGTGACGGCAAGCTCATCGGCGCCATGCGGGTGGCCTCGCCCCTGGAGCAGTTGGAACATGCGCTGAGTCGCCTGCACCACATCACCGTGGTGGCAGCAGCGCTGGCGCTGGCGGTCGCGGTGCTGATGTCCGCGGCGGCCGCCCACCTCATGTCCCGTGCTCTGCGCGGCATCACCGCCGCCGCGCGCCGCATGTCGGCGGGCGATCTCACCGTCAGAACCCGCATCGGCAGCACCGACGAGATCGGACAGCTCGGACGCACCCTGGATGGCCTTGCGGAAAACCTCTCCGCCACCCTGGCGGCGCTGCGCGGTGAGCGCGATCTGTTCGGGCGGATGCTGGAGGCCATGCAGGAAGGGGTGCTGGTGCTGGATCGCGAGCGGCGCATCCTGCTGGTGAATCCGGCGTTGCGGGACATGTTGCTGCTGGCCAGGAACGTGGTGGGGCAAATGCCCATCGAGACCATCCGCAACACGGAGTTGCAAGCGGTGCTGGATGGCGTGGCGGCCTCGGGTCAACCCGCTTCGGGAGAGGTGGAGATCGGGGGGGTGCGCCCGCGTCGATTCATGGTGCACGCCACGCCGCTAACCGGCGAGCCCCGGGGATTGGTGGCTGTGTTCGTCGATGTCACGGAGATCCGCCGCCTGGAGAGCATGCGCAAGGATTTCGTGGCCAACGTCTCGCACGAGCTGCGCACGCCCATCACCGCCGTGCGCTCGGCCGCCGAGACCGCCCGCCGCACCGTGGAGAAGGATCCCGAGGCGGCGCTGCGCTTCATCGACATGATCGAACGAAACGCTTGCCGCCTGCAGGAGCTGGTGGAAGACCTTCTGGAGCTGTCGCGCATCGAGTCCAAGCAGGTCCGGCCCCAGGCCGAATCGGTGGACATCCCGGCGGTGGCGGAACAGGTGGTGTCGTTGTTCCGCGAGCAGGC
>JBDSME010000383.1:0-2566 GCA_039916065.1 Polyangia bacterium | reverse complement strand
TTCCAGCGGTTGCGCGGGATTCGCCAGACGGCGGTGATGAATCTGGTGTTTCACGGCGCCGAGCATTCGCGGTTCGCGCACTCCATGGGGGCCGCGCACGTCGCCGGGCTGATGCTGGATTCGGCGGCCGGAAACAGTGGTCTGCAGGTCACCGTCGCCGAGCGCGAAGAGACGATCCTGGCGGCGTTGCTGCACGACGTGGGGCACGGGCCCTTTTCGCATTCGCTGGAAGAGATCATCGGACCGCGGTTCGCGCACGAGCGGATGACCGTGCGCATCCTCACGTCGCCCGAGTCGGAGATTCATCGGTTGCTGAGCGCCTACGACGCCGGGTTGCCCGAGCGGTTGCGCGCGTTCATCGAGCACGCGCCGCCACCGACGAGCACGCCGGCGGCCACGGCGAATCATTCCGCTCCCCACTGGACGCATGCCATTGTTTCCAGCCAACTGGACGCCGACCGGCTGGACTACCTGGCCAGGGACGCGTTGATGGCGGGAATTCGCACGCACACCTTCGACCTGGGGCGGCTGGTGCGGTCGCTGGTGGTGATCGATGATCACCTGGTGGTGGACGCACGCGCCCAGGACCTGGTCGAGGCGTTCTTGTTGGCGCTGGATCAGATGTACGGGACCGCCTACTACCACAAGACAGTGAGGGCGGCGTCGCTGCTGATGGAGGCGACCATCCGTCGCGCCCTTGATCTGGCGCGCGCCGACAATGAGTTGGCCGGCGGCGACCTGGCCGGCGGCGTCCGTGAATCGCTTTTCCCCAGCCGCGGAGGTCGTCCCGACGCGTTCTACGCGTTGTTGACGGAGGGCGACGAGATCTCCCTGGAAGATTTTGGAAGACTCGATGAAGCGTACGTGACGTCACTGTTCAACCAATGGCGTGATTCTACGGATCCCACGTTGTCGGAGCTTGTCACCGCCCAGAGGACCAGGCGATTCCCGAAGATGGTGCGGCTCCCCATCGAGACCACTTCGCTGTCGCGGGAGCGCTGGCAGGAGGCTGCCGACCAGGCGGTGGCGATCTTTCGGCGACACTTTCCGGACCGGGATCCCCGGTACTACGTCCATTTCGACGAGCCCGAGAGGCTGTCGTACAAGCGATACGCCCCGGGCGCGGGCGCCGAGCCGATTCGCGTCACCGCCGCCGATGGCACCGCCCGTCCCATCGAATCGGACCCCCGCAGCATCGCCAACAATCTCTCCACGCGCCTCTACGTCCCACGCCTGTTCGTACCGGAACAGATTCGCGATGAGGTGGAACGAAAGCTAGGTGGCGCCAACGCCCCATGACGCCAGCGACAAGTACGCGCCCCCCAGGTTCTCCAGACCTAGATGACTACCCGATCAAGCTTGATGAATGAAGCAAGTTTTCAGGCGACGGAAGGACCGGTTCAAGCACCGGGAGGCGCGGCTTCGCCGCGCCGGGCAGGCCGGATCGACGGCAAGCGGGTGGGCTCCGCGACCTTCAACCGCCGGTGCAGGGACTGAGAATCCCACCGGCGTTGCAGGTGCTGCGGCAGTCGGCTTCGAGCATGAATGCCTCCAGCTCGGTGGGCTGTCCCCGGACCACGGTCCCTGATTCCGCGGCGGGAGTCTGCACTGACGGGACGGCGTTCCCGGGGATGAACGTGGTGGCCAGATCGTTGCCGTCGGCATCCAGCGGCACCACGGACATCAGGTACTGGCCCGGAGCAATGAAGAACGGCGTGGCCCCGGTCTTTCGCCCGCAAGCGAATCGACAGGCGCCATTTCCGGCGCAAGGCTGGTTGCCGGGATCCGTCTCCGACACCAGCTGCAGGCGCACGTAGCCGATGGCCGGATCGGCGCACGAACAGTCGTTGATGGCCCGGCCGTCGCGAGAGAACACCGCCCAGGAGACCTCGACGGCGCCGCCGCTGATGTCCACGCAGCCGGCGGCGGGCAGCGCGATGATCCCCACCACGCCAAGAATGATGACGCTCTGAAAGACGCGCGGGGCCCCAAACATGGTTTTTGACCGTAACAGCGGCCGTCAGCGACCGCAACGCCGGGCTCCCCTCATATGCCAGCCTTCACCTTTCCAGGGGACTTGGGGGTGGAACCGTGGCCGACGGCGGTTCACAATTCCGCGGATGCTCTTTCAGCCCCAAAAGCTCCAATTGCCTGGCCCCGACCAAGCGCTGCCCGGTCGCGCTGAACGGATGCCCGTGCCCGCCAAACACTTCGTCCTGGGCACGCCCCTGCTCCCTCCGTTTTCAGCGGCAATGGAGCTGGCGCTGTTCGGGATGGGTTGCTTCTGGGGCGCGGAGAAGGGGTTCTG
Source organism: Polyangia bacterium (assembly GCA_039916065.1). Taxonomy (GTDB): domain Bacteria; phylum Myxococcota_A; class Polyangia; order Fen-1088; family Fen-1088; genus FEN-1088. The sequence goes on along the minus strand of JBDSME010000383.1, from coordinate 258 downwards.
GACCCAGCAGCCGGGGGTTTTCAGCACCTCCGTGGGCTACGCGGGAGGATTGACCCCCAACCCCACCTACCGCGAGGTCTGCTCCGGCCTGACCGGCCACACAGAGGTGGTGAGGGTGGTCTTCGACCCACGGGTGATTTCCTATCAGCGGCTGCTGGCGCTGTTCTGGGAGGGTCACGATCCCACGCAGGGGATGCGGCAGGGGGGCGACGTGGGGACGCAATACCGCTCGGCCATTTTCACCCACGGGGACGAGCA
>JBDSME010000382.1:0-2737 GCA_039916065.1 Polyangia bacterium | reverse complement strand
CCCAACGTTCACTGGCGGGAATGGTGGCCAGCGCCGCGTCGACCTCTTCCGCCCTTCCGATATCCACCAAGGCCACCGCCGCCTCGGCGCGCAGCTTGGGATCGGTGCCCCGATCCCGCAGAGCTTCGGCCAGCTTGCCCGGTCCCTTTTCCGTCGTCTTCCAGAGCTGGATGTTGTCGCTGCTGGGCTTACTGCAGCCGAGCGCCGACGAAAAAACAACGGCGAGCAATGACAACAAAACCGCGCGGCGAATGCGGACCTGCGGCGCCGGAGGACAAAACGCCATCTGGCCGGGCATGTTAGCCGCGCCCGGATCGGAGCGTCAAGGCATACGCGCCCAGGCAGACAGATGGGACGCGACGGCGGCGGTGTGGGGAACGGGCGGCGGCCTGGCGGGGCCCCCGGCCCGACAGCCCGCGGCCGTAGCCTCCTCCTCCTTGGCACAGGCGCTGGCGACGTTGCCGGGGGTGGGCCCTTCGGCTAACGTCGCCGCGTCCATGTCGTCAGCCATCGATCGCTGCCCCGGCCGAAGGTTCCGGGCCGGCGTGCTCCCGGTGGTGCTGGCGGCGCTGACAGGACTGGTGCTCGGCGCTCGATCCGCCCGTGCCGTTCCCATCGATGAGCCACACGTGGGAGGAATCGGGTTTTCGGGGCCCACCACCGGAGATCTGGCGGCCATCTACTGGAATCCCGCGGCGCTGGGCCTGATGCATGGCCTGCACATCACCTTCTCCGGGACGGGCCGTCTCTCCAACACCAGGGTGGCCCGCGGCCCCAGCGCCGGCGGCACGGCGCCCGAGGTTGTCGCGTCAGACAAGCAGCATCCGTTCGTCTGGCCACCCGGCCCGGGGGCCTTCGCGGGCATCAGCTACGACGTGGGTGGCGATCGTCTGGCCTTGGCAGGCGCCGTTTACATGCCCTTCCTGGATCGCAGCAGCTACCAGTCATCGTCGACAAACCCCATCGACACGCTGTCCACGCGCTACCACCGCATCTCCGCCGATCTGCGCAACCTGGCGCTGGGGCCGGCGGTCGCGGTGCGCCTGGCTGGCGACTTTCGCCTGGGCTTCGCCCCGACGGTGTTGCTGTCGACGGGACGGCTGTCATTCGCCGAATCGACGTGTTCCAGCGGGGCGCCCTGTGAAGATCCGGCCGCCGACGCCAGGATCGATGCCGGCTCGAACCAGGGAATCTTTTCCTCGAAGGCGGCCGTCACCCTGAACACCGGTCTGTACTTTCGCCGGCGGAACTGGGAGTACGGGTTGGCGTTCTCCACGCGACCCCTCGGCGGCGCGGTGGGAAGCTCCGCCGTCATCCTGGGTGACCAAACGCGGGTGCTGCGCGCGCCACGCGACGTGACCGCCGGCGGGCCTGCCGCGGTGGTGTGCGACAACATGCGGGACGACGGGCGCGGCTGCGTGTTCGCGGACATCATTTACAAGCTCCCCTGGATGCTGACCGGAGCGGTGACCTGGCATCCCCGCCCCGGGTGGGAGGTGACGGCGCTGGAGCGCATTCTCAGCTTCCCCGCCGACGACGTCATCGATATCCGCCTCACCGGAAGGAACCTTGCCCAGGCGGGTGTCCCCGCGCACATCGTCCTTTACCGGGGCTTCGGCACCGTGTTTGACACCCGGGTGCGCGTGTCGAACTGGGTCACGGAGCGGGTGCGCGTGGGGGCAGGCTTGCGGTTCGAAAGTAGTTCCCTGCCCGAGCGCGCGGTCAGCCCAGCCGCCGTCGACAATCGAAAGTTCGAGCCCACGGCGATGATCGAGGTACATGCGGGACGACACGTCTGGTTCAACGCCGGTTATGGGTTCACCTACATGTTGCCAGTCACAGTGTCATCGCCTGCCTCCGACCCTCAAGCCGCCAGCGCGTGCGCGGCGCCTGGGGGTGATCTGGCGGCGGCGCCCTGCGCGCGCGCAACGGCGGACGGCAACTACCGGCACTTCGAGCACGACTTCAGTTTGTCGCTCAACACTCAGTTCTGGTAAAGCCAGCTAGTGCGAGCTGGGTCTGGTGTCGTCTCGATCTCGATCTCCGTTGTTGGATTTGTCGCAATGATGTCGCTTTCCGGAACCACCGTCTCGTGTGCCGCCGTCGGAGCACGGCCCACTGGCAACAACATCGTGTCCGATCAGTCAGGTTCCGGCTTGTCGGGTGGGCCGTCGAGCGGCGGCTTCAGTCCCTTCGCGCGCGCGCTGGCCACGGCGCCGCTGGGCTCCCTGACCGTACGCAAGTGGCGTCTGGAAAACGGCCTGGAGATCATCACTGTGCCCGATCCGGGGGCGCGCAGCGTGTCGTACCTGACGGTCTATCGGGTCGGTTCTCGCGACGAGAACGCCGCGGCCGGCGAGACGGGCCTGGCGCACCTTTTCGAGCACCTCATGTTCACCGGCACGGAAAGAGGCAAGACGGGCGGCAATTTTGATGAACAGATCGAGGGGATGGGCGGCTCCAGCAACGCCCAGACCTACTACGACTTCACTTCGTACATAGATGAGGTGCCCCCCGACGGCCTGGACCGCGCCATTCGCCTGGAAGCGGAGCGCATGGTCAACCTGGACCTCGCCGCCAAGCAAGTGACCAACGAGCGAGACGTGGTGATCGAGGAGCGGCTGGGCACGGTTGAAGACAGCGTCGACGGAATGCTGGACGAGATGGTGTGGCAGCAAGCCTTCCACGCCCATCCCTATCGCTGGCCCATCATCGGCTTGATGGCCGACATCAAGGC
>JBDSME010000381.1:0-6580 GCA_039916065.1 Polyangia bacterium | reverse complement strand
TCGTCTGAAGGTCGGTGGGAGGTTCAGCAGGAACCACCTCCATCGTTTTTTCCGGAGTGATTCTCCAGTGCGACGGTTGAGTGGTGCCTTCTTTTCTCCACTCCTTCATGTCAGTGCCGTCGAACAGCACGACCTTCCCGTCCTGACGGAGCGTGGCGCCTGCGGCGTACTTGCCGTCGGCGGTGTTCCAGCATCCCTTCGACGCAGTGCCGCCGCCTCCCGCGCCACCCGAGCCTGTGGCCTGACCGCCGGTGCCGGTGCCGCTCTGGCCAGCAGCTCCGCCCGTCCCGGCCGAAGTTCCGCCTGTGCCCGCTGACGGTCCTCCGGCAGCTCCACCGGAGCCTAGGACAGTGGATCCGCCCGTCGCTTCCCCGCCGCCGCCGGTACCCAACGTGGCGCCCCCGGACCCAGGAACCGCCGAGCCCCCCGTTCCGTTCCCAACAGCCCCGCCGCTGCTCTGGCTACCCCCCCCCCCCGTTCCGGCGACCGGCGTATCCGGTGTAGCCGGCGTGCATCCCGTCGCGATCATAGCCAAGACGACCGACATTCCGGCAGTCGCGATTACTCTAGAACGATCAAATCGATCGCGGCCGTTCTGCCGCGATCCCCGAAGGAATTCCTGCATGCGAACACCTTCCCAGGCCGGGTTTGCTAAGGCAAGGACCCAGCCTGACTTGCGCCGCACCGGTAAGGTATGACACCAGACCCCCGAGGCCGGATGGACGGCGACGACAGAATCCAGCGGATGTGCATTCGATGCGATCCGTCGGCGGCGCGGCCGAGCAGATCGCGTCAGAACGTTCCAGCGGTCAATCCCAGGTAAAACTGATCGTAGTAGCCATAGCCTGCGAATCCCGCACAAGTCACCCTGACGCCCCCCGTTCCCGCTGGCGAGGTGGCAGAGCCGTCTATCTTGACCCAACTGTTTGCATCAGAGGGTGGTGAAATAACTTCATCCGACTCACCCACGCTGTTGCTGCAACCTTGATCATAAAACGAGATCCGGCAATCTCCCGAGGAGCCGGGCACGGCCGTCAGCGCCTTGAACCTATATGCCAGGTAGTACTTGGTATTTGGCGAGGCCATCTTGCAGTCGCTGCTCACATTGTCGCCAATGCTCAGAAAAGAGAAGGACCCAGACGCCGTGCAGCCGTCAACGTCGTTTGGGCTGTAGCGGCCTTGACCGTCGCCTCCCAATTCCCAACCGGCGAGTGAGCCGTCCAGCCCGGGATTCGTGAGGATGTTCCCCCCGGTCTTCGCGCGGCATGTGCAGACCTTCCTTGTTGCGTCGCAGCTGGGAGTAGCTCCCGAACAAGAGGCGTCGCTTGTGCATTGAACGCAAGTGCCCGCCGAGCAAACCGGGGTGTTGCCACCACAGCAGACTCCGTTACACCCCGCTTGACCTCCGGGACAGGTCAGGCAGTCGGTGCCGGCGGCGTTGCAGCCGCTGGCGCAGGTCTGGGTGGTTGCGGGGGCGCAGGTGCCGCTGCCGTTGCACAGGCGGACGTTTGTCTTGGTGGTTCCGCTGCAGGAGGTGGCGCCGCCGCAGGTCGTGGTTGCGGGCTTGTTGCCGGTTTCTGTGCACACCATGACGCCCGTGGCGCATGAGGTCGTCCCCGTCTTGCAAACGTTGGCTGGCTCACAGGTGCCTTCCGTACATGGCCCGCAGACGCCCGTATGGCAGAATCGGGCGCTTCCGCAGCTCGCGCCGTCGGCGGCTCGGTTGCAGGCGCCGGAACCGTTACAGGTGCCGGTGAAACAAGCTGCAGTCGTGCAGGTGGCGTCCGTCGCGGCGGCTGGCTTGTTGCTACAAGTGCCCGCGCCGTTGAGGTTGCAGGCCTGGCAGGTGCCGCAGCTTGCTGTCGAGCAACAGACGCCGTTGACGCAATTGCCACCGGCGCATTCGGAGCCGGCCGTGCACGCGCGGCCGAGCGGCTTGGTGGTCTGACATTTCCCGCCGCTGCAGAATGGAGTCGGGGCCACGCAGTCGGTATCGGCGGCGCAGGTAGTCTTGCAAGCGCTCCCGGAGCAGGCGAACCCGCCACAGGAGGTGACCGCTGCGGTGGGGCAGGTACCCATGCCGTTGCAGGTCACCGCCGCGGTGAGCATGCCGGCCGTGCAGCGAGCGGCGCCGCATGGCGTGGTGTTCGGCGCAAAGACGCAGCTGGTACTCGTTCCGTTGCAGCGACTGCCACAGGTGCCCGCGGCGCACGCCGCGCGGCCGTTTCGCGGCGCCTGGTCAGCGGCCAGCGCCGTGCATTTTCCGAGTGCCCCGGCCAGGTCACACGCCTGGCACGAACCCGTGCACGCCGTGTCGCAACAGAGGCCGTCGACGCAGTTGCCCGACACGCACTGGCTGGCGGCCGTGCACTTGCTGGCGTTTGGAACCCTGCCACACGAACCCATCACGCACGGTTGTCCCTGGCAGTCGCTGTCCGCGGTGCAGGTGGTGGCGCAGCCAGTCCCGTCGCCCTTGCACTTGAAGGGGGCGCACGCCAGGGCGGCGGCAGGCTTGCAGGTACCGAGGCCATCACAGGTGGATCCGGTCACGGCCATCTGCGTGCTTGCGCTGCAGGTCCCACCGCCGCAGGTTTCTCCGCTCGCAAAGACCTGACAGGTCCCTTTGCCGTCGCATAAGCCATTCTGTTTGCACGTGCTCGCCGGCATTTTCGGGCACGCCGGATGCGCCGCGGCCGGTGCCATTCCCCCCGGTACCGGCGAGCAGGTTCCAGCGAAGTCCTTCAGGTTGCAGGCAGAGCAACTGCCCGTGCAAGCTGTGTTGCAGCAGACGCCATCCACGCAGTTTCCGGACGCGCAGTCTGACGGAGTGGTGCATGCGACTCCGAGATCTCGCGTCCCCAGGGCACCGCCGTTCGGTGCGTCGGCGGATGCGGCACCAGCGTCCGGCGCGCCGACGCCAACCACACCCGGCGTGACAGGGCCGTCGTCTCCGGCGGCGCCACCACCGCCATTCATTCCCCCTCCGCCTCCGCCGGTCGCATTTCCGCCTGCTGCGCCGATCGCTCCACCCGTCGCCGCCGGTCGGTCCGGGGCGTCCGGGGTGAGAACGTTCGAAATGCTCGTATCCCTTATATCCACGCCACCATCGCCAGGAATGACCGGGTTTTGGCGAAGGGAGCACCCCATGCCGACAACGGCCACGAGGCACACACTCACGACCAAAGGCACGTTCATGATTACTCCTGGACTGCTAGACACTAGAAGCGGAGCTGACAGGCCACTCCGGGATGGAAAAAATCGGGCAGGCAAGCCACCGCAGACGGGGCGCCCGGTTCGCCTCGCCCTGACAAAAGGAACAGGACGACCGAGCCCGCCGCCAGAGCGCCACCGACCGCATATCCTACTATCGACAGTTTGAGCGCGCGGTTGTGCGCCTCCTCGATCGGCCGGCACGCCGCCGACAACATCGCCGACCCGCAGTCTTTGATGAACACTGTCTTATCTGCCGGACTGGGCCCGATATGGTTTTCGAACTCACTCTTTTTGTCGAGAGCGATCACAGTCTCGACAACTCCCAAAGCAATGCCCGCGACCGCCCCCCCCGCCGCCACCCAGGCGTAAGGCCGCAGACTGGCGCGGTCGCCGCCCGGCACGCGGTCGTCCGGAGCCTTGTCGCGGACGGGGGGCTCTGGCGATGCGGTCGAGCGGGTCACGACCGCCTCACCTTCGCCATTCATCGGGGGTCTTTCGCGTTCATTTCCGCTAGACCCGCCCCGACGGTTTTCTTCAGTCATTGCCCGGGGCGCCGGGGCGGCCGCCACCCGAATCAGCTCGACGTGCTCGCGGGCGGTCTCACCAAGCTTGACCCGAACCGTGCGGTTGATGGTGAAATAGCCGTCCGCCTCCGCCCTCAGCGCGACCGTGTCTTCGGACAGACGCACGGGCGAGACGAGAGGAAGCGTGCCGACGACCTTTTCGTTCACCACGATCCGCGCTCCCACAGGGCTACCCCAGACCTCCAGAGAGCCGAGATGCTCCTGTATCTCTTTGAGGGCATTGACCAGCGTCAGGCGGTTCTTGACGATCCACTCGTCTTTGCCCTCCTTCATTGCCTCCAGCAGGTCAGCCTCCGCCGCCGCCCACAACCCCAGGGCCTGTTCGGCCACGGCGACCTGGGCTCGAATACGAGGTGTCTTACGTTGCTTCAGGGCCCGCTGGAATTCCACCAATGCTTCGCTGTCGCGACCCAGACGGCGCAGCTCGATGCCGTGACTGACGATCGCCTCAACCTTGTCCTGAGCTCGGGTAGACCGTGCTTCAAAGACAATCCTGACGACGCAAAGCATCGTCAACACCACCCGACATGGCAGCGATGAACGCGTGTGAAGAAAGGAAGCCATGGGGCGGGGCCAGCCTTGCACGCCTAAACTCAAGGATCAACCAGGACCTGCGGTCAGGGCGTAAGGACGTTTGCGACCACCCGGTCGCGCCGCCGCCGTCAAGCCTCGCGGGCGCAGTCGTCGTCCGATCTGCCGACCTGGTACGCGCGTGCCTCCCCTTCCGCCGTTACTTGAAGGTGGGAAGGCCTTCCCGCGTGATGGTGTGACTGTCGGCATAGGCCGCCTTGATGGTGGCGGCGGTATTCCAGGTGTACCCCTCGGCGTTGGTGTTCTGGTAGCCGCACCAGACATTCCACATCAGCCAGGGCGCCTTGGGAAACATGTCCTTGGGTTGGGGAATGGTTCCTGTTTCGTGGAGCGGTATGGGCATCGTCGATCCGAATACCGCCTTGGTTCCGTCATACAGGTTCGCGAACGGCTGCGTCCCCTTGTCGTACTGGTCGATGCCGCCCAGATCGACGTAGGCCTTGCCCGGGAAGTAGGCCGCCAGCGCGCCATCGTGTCCAAATCCGAGGGTCCAGATAACATTGTGGATGCCCTTGATCTTGTTGACGTAGTCGACAGTGTATTTCCACAAGGTGTTGAATTGAGCCCCCGTTCCCTTCGACCACCAGAACCAGGCGAATTTGTCTACCTCGTGATAGATGACCAGGATGACGGGAACGTTGGCGCTTTGTAGCGTCTTCAGCTCTCCGGCCAGATAATCCAGCTTGGAGTTGAGCGATGTGTTCAACGACGTGCCCGCCTTGGTGAGGTCGTCGAAGTTCGACACCGTCGCCTTGGCGTTGTCATACGTGTCGGCGGAAGGTGGGGCCCCCATGTGGTACCGCATCACGACGATCCCACCTGCCTTCGCGTATGCCTGGGCGCGCGACGTGGTCCCGTTCTTGTACAAATAGTCACCGCCCAGGATGGCCGGGTGCTTGCCCACGGTGGAGACGTAGTAATCGATGTCGGCCTGAGGGTTGGCCCAGCTGGTTTCTTGCTGGCCGGAGAGAACCTTGTTGCCGTAAATGCTGTAGAGGTAACAGAGCAAATTCTTGGTCTCGGGGGTGGCGCTGGGGTCCACCGGCGCCGGGCAACCGGTGGTGGCGGCTCCTCCAGCGCCGCCTGTTGACGACCCGTCGGAGGGGGCTCCCCCGTCCGTGTCGCTCATTCCGCCCGTGCCACTGCCGTCCGTGCCGCTGCCGCCCGATGCCGTACCGCCCGAGGAGGTGACGCCTCCTGAACCCGGACCGCCGCCCGTCGAGATGACACGGCCGCCGGTCCCGGAGCCGCCGGTGCTGGATTTCGCTCCGCCGGATCCACTGGCAGTGCCCACCTCTGCCGAGCAACCCAGGGCCCAGATACCAGAGAAAATTATCGCAACGCATCGGGCCCGGAGCAACCGGGCCGACCTTTGGGCCGACCTTTGCGCCACCCTCTGCGCCGATCTCTGCCCCAAGTTCTGTCGTCCGGGAGCAGGCGATTGGGTTCTTGCGATACCCGGAATCCTAGGTTTGTACATGGCGCCTTTTCCTGAGGGTGGGCTGTGGTGCGTCAACTTTTCCCCAAGAGCGGAAGATGAAGCGAGCTGAGTTATCAGGGCAGAATAGGCGCTGAATCTTCAAAATATCGCCTGAAATTTCCGGGCATCCGCGTGAAAGTGTCGCACTGGCGGTGGGGCGCCCAAGAAAACCTCTGGCGCAGCGCGATTCGGGTTAGGTAAACGACCATCATGACGAATTTGTTCCTTCTCATTGCGGCCACCATCGTGGCGGGCCCGCCGCCGGGGAAAACCGCCGCTGAGGTCGTCACCGTCAAGGTCTCGAACCCGCTGCACATCGCGCGCTCCAGCGAAACGATCGCCATCAAGTTTTCGGAGTTGACTCAGGCGGCGTCGAACCTTGACCCCAAGAAGACGGTCGTTGTCGACGGCGAAGGGAACACCATCGATTCCCAACTCGTTGATCTCGATCAAGACGGCAAGGCGGACCAGCTGGTCTTTCAGTCAAATTTCGCTGCCGGAGAGACGCGGAGATTCGTGGTGCGTCCCGGTGATCGCCGGCCACCCGCGCCGGAGGCGTTCAAGGTTTACGGGCGCTTCGTGCGCGAACGGCACGACGACTTCGCCTGGGAAAACGATCGCGTTGCCCACCGCATGTACGGGCCCAGCCTGGAAACCTGGAAGGCAGAGCCGCTGATCAGCAGCGGCATCGACGTCTGGTCGAAGCGTGTGC
>JBDSME010000380.1:0-3419 GCA_039916065.1 Polyangia bacterium | reverse complement strand
GAACGCGGCCCTGGCGCGTGGGCCCGATGTACACCACGGCATCGTAGCGGAGATCGTTCCCCTTGATGACAATCCGGTTTCCGCCTGCGCGTGGTCCCGTGGTGGGCTGCACGTCGCGGATGTTCGGAGGACCGACGTAGCTGAAGCCGTACCGGCTGGTCACCGTCCCGGCGGGGGACCGCACCTCCACCGGCACCACGCCCGGGTTCGCCCGCGGCGGCGTCATTCCGGCTATTGACTGGTTGCTGCCGCCCGATTGATTGCTGACGCCGTCGGCTGCCTGCCCCGGCTTGTCGTCGCGCAGCTCACCACCGGGGGTCCCGCCCGGCACCGGCGGCAGAATCGGTACACCATCCACCAGAGCCTGTGAGCCGGGAAGGAAGTCGCGACCACGCACCACGAAGGACTGATTACCGGCCAGGCCGCCCACGGCAGAGGCGAAGCCGACGATGCGCGCCAGTCGTGCGATCCGCAAGGAGATATCCAGGGCGGTCTGGTGGTCGGCGCCATCACGGGCCTCGGCATGAAACCAAAACGGAACAATGGTTGGCCCGTCACCGGGGACAGCGGGCAGCACGACATCCGCCGGGCAAACGGCGCGGGAGAGCGACGGCTGCCGCAACGCCGTCGAGAGCTGAGGGGCCCCTATCGTCGCCGCGAGCGGCGCGGAGCTACCGGACGGCGGCGGCCCGAACGTGCAGGCGCCCGCGCTTCCCTCACTGGTGCTCCAGTTGACGCCGACGATCGAACCAAGACCGTCGTCGGCCACGATGCGGACGTGGATCGTCTTTTCGCCAAACGACAGGGAGTCGGGCAGTAGGGCTGGTTCCGATTCGAGGGCGATCGTTGGTGGGGTCACGTCGGCTCCGAGCGCCAGGAACGCCTGCGCCAGAGAAGAGGCCTGCCCGCGTGGGTCCGTCACGCGGACGGCGTACCGCCCCGCTGGCACGTCTGGCGGAGTGCGGGCCCAGAACGCATCCTCCTGACCACCCCGACCGTCCTCACCACCGACCTTGCTCGCTACCAGGCCGTCCCCGTTCCAGGCGCCATCCCAATCAATCGTCTCCAGGGGGATGGCCGCAGGTGATTCCGGGCCCGCTTCTTCGGGAATCAGCGCGATGCGGACCGACATCAGATCGGTGGTCAACTGCTGGCTGGCGAGATCCAGCTTCAGGGACGGGCGCAGCTCTCCCGCGTTCACGCGGAGTACCACCGGATGATCCGTATAGGCCTGGACAGGGTTGACGCTGGAAACGTTGGGGGGCCGCCGGGAGGGGGCGCACCCGCACAGCGGCACCAGCACCGCGCCCGCCAAGGCGACGGTCATCCCCACCATGACGCCCGTGGCGGCGGTGCGGAACGGGACACCGTGCAGCGGCCCACTAGATGCCTTGTCCGATTGAAATCTTGCCGAATCAGGCAAGTATTCAGGCGACGGCCGCGCCGGTCCAAGCACCGGGAGGTGAGGCTTTGCCGCGCCGGCCAGCGTCGGATTGCCGGCAAGCGGGAGGGCCCGCGGGAGGGCGAGCCCTCCCGCGAGCGGCTTTGCCGCTCTAGTCAAAGAATGCCTCGGTGCGGATCTGTTTCTTGCGGTTCACGCCCAGGGCGATCAGCCCCCGCTTCAACTCCGCGATCATCGTTCCATTGCCTACCAGATAGAACGTGGGCGAGGCCGGATCCGGGAGCCTCTTGTAGTCGTCCAGCACCGCGGCGGTGATCCGACCCTGGCCCCCCGCCCACCCGGGACCGGGCCTGGTCAGGAAGAGACGCAGCTCGCAACGGGCCTGGCGACACAGGTCCTCGATCTCGGCGCGCGCGAAGAGATCCTCCTCGTGGCGTACTCCCCAGTAGAGGACACGGCGGCCTGGCTCGGGCTGCGCGGCCAGTTCGTGCAGCATGGGCATGACCGCTGAGACCCCGGTGCCCGTCGCTCCGAAGATCACGTCACCGGCGTGTTGCGCATCCAGTACGAAAAACCCGTGGGGGCCGGTCATCCGCACCTCATCCCCCGGTGACAGCGACATCAGAAAATCTGAGGCAGCGCCGTTCGGGATGACCTTGATGATGAAGCGCAGCCGGTCGCCAGCGTCGCTGGGCGAGGCGATGGAATAGCTGCGACGGGCCACCAGGCCCGGCGCCGCCCCCCGTTCGCCAGGGGCGCCTTCCATCCCCTTGCCCTTGCCATTGCCATTGCCACCGAGGCCAATTGACACGAACTGACCGGCGCGAAACTGCAAACGAGGGGGATCACGCATCGCGAAGTACAGATCGACGATGCCGGGGCCAATGGTGGCGCGGCTGAGCAGCGCCGCCGACAACCCACCGGACGCCGGGGGCGTCCTTGTCGCCGCGGGCGTCCTACGTTGCCCACGTTGCGATTCCGGCGGCGCGGCAGACATGAATCGGGGAGCCGGGTCGGACATCGACCTAAATACTACCAAGGCCACGCCGTGCTAGGTTCCCCCCCATGCGTATTCCCACCCTGACAGCGGACGTCGCCGACGTCCGCGTGTTCGCTCGGCTTTCGCGAAGTTCTGGCGACAATTCGTCGTCGTCGTCGATGATTCGCCGCCCCCTGTTGTTGGTGGTGGCGCTGGCGGGTGTTTGGGCGCCCCTGGGCGCCGGTTGCACCAAGAAGAACGAGGGCCCCCGTCCGACGGGGCTGGCGCCGTCGACGACCGGCGCGAACGGCCCCGGCGCCCTCACGGCTCCGGCGCCGCCCGGAAATGCAGCGGGGCCGGTGGCTGCTGCGGGCTCCCCGGCGGCCAGCATCACCGGAAAGATCACTCTGGCATCCGAGCGCAAGGCGGACGTCACCCCCAATGACGTGGTGTACCTGGTGGCGCGACGCATCTCTGACAACCCCAGTGCCCGCGGGTCGTTGGTGGCCGTGAAGCGTTTTTCAGCCAGCTCGTTCCCGATCGATTTCACGCTCGGCGCCGCGGACATGATGTTCAAGAACGGCGCCTTCGAAGGCGAGCTGACCCTGGCCGCCCGCGTGGACAAGGACGGCGATCCGATCACCCGGCGCAAGGGCGACGTGTTCGGGACGGTGGAACGGGTGAAGGTGGGGACGGCCGGCGTGGAGGTGAAACTCGACCATCTTCAGACAGAGGACGAATCGCTGGCCGGAGGAGCGCCACCCATGCAGGGTGGCATGCCGCCCGGACACCCCTGAGCCTGCTTCCGACATTGCCGCGGCGGCACGGCGTCGCTATGGCGGTGGCGGTGGGCGTTCTGGCAGCCAGCGCGCCGGCCGGCCGCGCGGTGAGACCGCCGTTTTGTTAGAGTCCGCGACCAACGTACCCAAACGGAGAACTGAATCGATGCCCGACTACACCAGACTGCGCGACATGGTCAGCCACCGCGTGACCTTCGAATATGACACCGGAGCCAAGGTGGTGGGGTACATCGCCTCG
>JBDSME010000379.1:0-8994 GCA_039916065.1 Polyangia bacterium | reverse complement strand
GCGTGTCCTCACCATGAGCTTCGTGGAAGGGGCAAAGATCCTGGACACCCGAAACACCCACTTCGACGCCAAGCGCATCGCCCGGCTGGGCCTGAAGGTCCTGTTGAAGATGATTTTTCAGGACGGGTTCGTACACGCCGACCTGCATCCGGGAAACATCTTCATCACCCCCGATGAAAAGATCGCGCTGGTGGATCTGGGGCTCGTCGGGGAGCTGGACGACGCCCACCGGCGCAACTTCGGGCGGTTCTTTGCTGCCTGGGCCCAGCGCGACGGCGACACCATGGCGCACCTGATGCTTGAGATGCGTGAACTGTCCACCAGCGCCGGAATGCCGCCCGATCCAGCGGCATTCGAGCGCTACCGCGCCGGCGTCATCGCGTTCGTGGGAAGATACTGGGGGCAGCGCCTGGGCGACGTGCAGGTCGGCAAGGTCTTGCTGGATCTGCTGGTGCTGTTGCGCCGCTACCGCATCCGGGTGAATCCCAGCTTCACCATCGTGAACATCGCCATTGCCATCACCGAAGGCATCGGGAAACAGCTTGACCCTGACCTCGACCTCATGGAAGAGGCTCTGCCGTACTTTCTGGCCCACCCCGTGGATCCGCCTGGTGCCCACCCCGTGGATCCGCCTGGTGATCGACCGATAGATCCGCCCGTGGACGCGGTTCGCCGAACTTCGTAAGCCACCTTGCAATCGACGCGCACCTTTTTCTCCGCATAGGGCGCTTGAACTGGAACCGTAAACCCGCGTAATATCCGGCATCGAGACCACGTCTATGACACTGGAGTCGTGGTGATTACCGAACGTACCCGCGATCGCACCCGCGTCCCTGCCCGCTACCGGCTCCTTGAAGAGGTCGGTCAGGGCGGAATGGCGGTCGTCTATCGCGCCCAGGACGAAAGTCTCAAACGCGAAGTCGCCATCAAGGTGCTGCACCCCCACCTGTGGGCCGAGCGCGAATCGAAGGCGCGCCTGGAGCGTGAGGCCCAGGCGGTGGCGAAGCTGAAGCACGACAACATTCTGGAGATATTCGATTATTCGGGCTCCGACGCGGAGAGCGCGTACATCGTCACCGAGTTCATCGACGGCCAGACGCTGAAGCAGTTCCTGAAGTCATACCAGCCCCGGCGTGCGGAATTTGGGGCGCTCCTGGCCGCCGAACTGGCCGGCGCGCTGGCGCATGCTCACCGGCTGGGAATCATCCACCGCGACGTGAAGCCCGAGAACGTCATGATCCGCAAGGACGGAATCCTGAAGCTGATGGACTTCGGCATCGCGCAGGTCCTGGACATGGAGCGCATGACCGTCACCGGGCAGCTCCTGGGCTCGCCCGCGTACATGGCGCCGGAGCTCATCGAAGGACGTCCCCTGGATGTCCGCACCGACGTCTTTTCCGTCGGTATCCTGCTTTACCAGGTGGTGACGGGGCTGCTTCCTTTCTCGGGCAAGAATCCGCACGAGGTGCTCCGCCGGATCAGCGAAGGAAAGTTCGCCAATCCCCAGACCATCAACCGCCTGTGCGGCGCCGGGCTGTGTCGGATCATGGCCAGGGCGCTGGCTCACAACCCGGACGACCGTTACCCGGGGATGGACGAACTGGCCCGCGACCTGCGCGCGGATCTGGCGGAGGCAGGGCTTTTCGATGTGCGGGCGGAGTTGTGCCTGTTCTTCGGCGCGCCCGAACGGTACGAAACAGAACTTCCCGCACGCATGACGCCCGCGCTGACCGCCAGCGCCCGGAGCCATCTCACCGCGAATCAGTCCGGTGACGCAGACTGTGGCAAGGCTATCGAATGCTGGAACCGGGTGCTCGCCTACGACCCCGACAACATCGAGGTGCTGAGCGCGCTCAAGCGGTTACACGGGCGCACGCTGCTGCGGACGGTGGGGCAGTACGGCGCCATCGCCGCCGCCGTGCTGGTGGTGCTTGCGGCCATCGTGTTCGGGGTGATCCACCGGGGCGCGCCCTCGTCATCGTCGTCATCCACCGGCTCCCTTGGCCCGGGCCTCTCCAGTGAAGCCACGCCGGCCGGTCTTCCCGGCGGCTTGCCGGTGGCGAGCGGCGATCAACCCCATCCGAGTTCCGCGCTTGGTCCTGCGCAAATCCACTCACCGACCACGATGCCGGAAGGCGGCGAGCGTGAGTTGGAGGCCCGTCCGGCGGTCGCGAGCCACCCCTTGCGGCCCCGCTCCGTACCGGGCGACCATCCCGGGGGTCCGGGGCGGCTGGACGCCACCGGGGCGCAATCCCCCGGCGACGAGGATCCGGCGACCGTCCCCTCGCCTTCCCCCTCCGGGCTCGCCGCTGGCGACGGACAAACCAGGGTCTTCAGGTTGGGACCGACGCCGCAGAACGTCGACGTTTATCTGGATGGTCAGCGTCAGTTTTCCTACGACACCGATCATCGCACTTTGCCCGTCCCCTGGGTGGGCAATCACGTCGTGGAATTCCGCAGTCCATCGGAATGTTGTTTCGTGGAACGCGTCGAGCTGGGGCCGGATCGCCCGGTGCCGGCCGACAACATCATCGCGCGACAGTTGAAGTGGAAGCCGGCCCGTCTGATAGTCACCACCACCCCGCCCGCTCCGGCCAAGACCCGGGTCATGGTGCGCGATCCCGCCCACGCGGGACGGGGGACAGTGGTGGAACCAGGGGAAGAAGCCAACATTGCGTTCTTCTCCACGGACGAGGGACAAAAGGAAGTGGAAGTATCGGTTGATTCGGACGGCGTCTTTTCCGCCGAGCGCGTGACCGTGCGAGCGGGCGAGCGCAAGTCGGTGGTATTGCCACTGGGAACGGCGCCCTGATGCCGTTCGGCTTCTCGTTGCCGGCGTTGGCCCTGCTGGCCTTGGCGGTGGCCGGTCCGAGTGAAGAGTACCAGCGCGGTCGGACCGCGTTTCTCCGCGGAGAATACCAGCGGGCCATCGCCACGCTGCATCCGCTGCTGTATCCGGAGCTGCGGCTCGAGTCCGAGGATGAGGTCATCCAGGCCCACCGGCTGCTCGGCGTCTCCTACCTGTTCGAAAAGCAGCCCGAATCGGCCCGCAAGGAGTTTCGCAACCTGCTGGAACTGGACCCGGACTTCCGCTTCGACCCCATCCTGGACCCGCCCCGGGTGGTGGATTTTTTCAACGATGTCCTGCGCCAGCAGCAGAACGAACTGGGCGACATCGAGGCGCGCCTGAAGAAGCGAGAAGCCGAGCTGGCGCGCAAGCGCGGGCAGGTGCTGGAGCGGCGCATCGAGCGGCGCTCGTACGCCCTCAACTTCATCCCCCTGGGCGTGGGCCAGTTTCAGAATCAGCAGGCCAGAAAGGGCTGGTTTTTCCTGGCCACCGAAGGAGCACTGGCCGCCACGTCCCTGGCGGCGTTCGTCGCCAACTTCTCCCTCTATGGCGTGCGGCCCAAGCGGGCGTGCCTGGACAAGGTGACTCCCCAACCCGACGGCAGTGACGGGATCTGTTCCGCTGACCGGATCGACCACGGCGACGAGGACTTTTCAAGGAAACTGACCCGTCTGCAGGTGGTGAGCGGTGGCCTGTTCTTGGTGGTGGCGATCTGGGGCGTTATCGATTCGCTGCGAAATTTTCAAAGTGAGGTCACGCTGGGCGAAACCCTGGCCGGCCCTCCGCCGGTTAGCAGCCTCCGGATAGATCCTCTGCTGGCACCGCAGGCGCAAGGCCTGGCGCTGACCATAACCTTTTAAACCCGCCTCTCTGCCCCTTCCTCCCGCTTGCCCCTTTGCCCTTTTGCCCCGATCTGGAGCTCCCGAATGGCCACCCTGAGAATGCAAGTCCCTGGAAAAGGGGTGCGCGTCTATCACATCTACAAGAAGATCACCTCGCTCGGAAAAAGCGAGGAGGTTGATGTTGTGCTGCCCGACCCCGGCCTGGGGGACAGCCACGCCTACATCCATTTCGACGGTCGTGACTTCAACATCGCCACCACGGAGCGCGACGCCGAGCTGTTCGTGAACGGCCGCAAGCGCAACAAGCACCGCCTGACGCACGAAGATCGCGTTCGCCTGGGCGTCATCGAGCTGGAATTTTCCCTGTATGACGAGCCCGTCACCGACGAGACCGCGGCGCGCACCCTGGCCGAACTGAACTCCTACAAGAAGCTCTTCGAGTTCTCCCAGAAGCTGATGGAGAAGTACGAGCTCCCCGCATTGCTGGACACCCTGCTGGACGTGGTGATCCAGGTGACCAACGCGGACAAGGGGTTCATCGTCCTGCTGGAATCAGGGGAGCCGGTGGTGAAGGTGGCCCGCAACCTGCGCCACGAAACCATCAGCGACGCCGTCAGCCACCTGTCCGACTCCATCATGGCACGGGTGATGAAGAGCCGCATGCCCCTCATCGTCTCCGATGCGCTGAGCGATGCCGAGTTCAAGAACTCGCTGTCGGTGGTGAACCTGAAGCTGACCTCGGTGCTGTGCGTTCCCATGTTGGAGCGTGGAAACACCCTGGGCCTCATCTACGTCGGAAACGACAACGTGGTGCAGCTTTTCGATGAGACGCATCTGGAGGTTCTGACCATCTTCGCGGCGCAGGCCGGTCTGCTGATCCGCAACGCCCTGCTGGTGAACGAGCTGCAACTGGACAACAAGACGCTGCACGAGCGCATCGAACAGATCCGCTTTGGCGAGATCCTGGGATCGTCCCCCCCCATGCAGGAGGTGTTTCGCAAGGTGCAGAAGGTGGCCGCCACCGATATCTCCGTGCTCATCACGGGAGAGACCGGCACGGGAAAGGAGTTGATCGCCCGCGAGATCCACACCCGTTCCGCGCGCGCCAAGGGGCCTTTCGTCACCATCAACTGCGGCGCCATCCCCGAGAACTTGCTGGAGTCGGAGCTGTTCGGCCACGCCCGGGGCGCCTTCACCGGGGCCGTCTCCAACAAGGCGGGACGATTCCAGTCCGCGAACGGCGGCACGTTGTTCCTCGACGAGATCGGGGAGATGCCCCTGTCGCTCCAGGTGAAGCTGCTGCGCGCGCTACAAGAGCGGGTGGTCACGCGGGTGGGCGACACCCACGCGGAACCGATCGACATCCGGGTGCTGGCGGCCACCAACCGCGAGCTGGACGTGGAGATCAAGGCGGGACGCTTCCGGGAGGACCTGTACTACCGGTTGAACGTGGTGCACATCCTGTTGCCTCCCCTGCGCGACCGGGGCGACGACATCGTGGTGCTGGCCCGCTACATGGTCGGTCGGTATTCCCCCGAGTACGGCGGCAAGGTTCGCGGACTGACCCCGCAGGCGGTGGCGGCGATTCGAAGGCATCGCTGGCCGGGCAACATCCGCGAGCTCGAGAACCGCCTGAAGAAGGCGGTGGTGCTGGCGGACAAGGCCTTGCTGGGCCCGGAGGACCTGGACCTGCAGCCCGAGGATCTGCCGGCGGTATTGCCGCTCAACGAGGCCAAGGATAAGTTCCAGCGCGACTACATCAACGAGATCCTGGCCTTGAACAACGGCAACCGCACCAAGACGGCCCGGGATCTGGGAGTCGACCCCCGGACCATCTTCCGGCACCTGGAAAAGGACGACGGCGGCGAGCCGCGGAGCGACGACGGAATCTGATGCTGCCGCGAAGACCAGTCCTGGGGCGAAACCGGCGCCAATTTTGCGGCGGCGCGACAAGAATGTCCGGGCTTGCCGGCGCGCCACCATGTAAACCACATAAATTCCAGTTGCTTACCTCGATGGCGCGGGTGTTGCTTTATTGGACGTTTTGGTCCACGTTTGTCTCTTTCGCCGGTTGTGTCTTACCCGTGTCGCCTGACTTTCAAAACCCACCCGCTATCCCCAATTCTTATCCGTACTTCTGGAACATCTTTCCTGCTGCCGAGAGCACGGTGACGTTTCCGAGCGCGGGGAGCGGCGAGCCGTTCAAGATTCAGTTGGGTGACCCGAACCTGGACGACACCCTGTACGTGCGCTGGATATCGGACTATCCCCCTTTCGCCATCAACGTCAGCAAGGTCCTGAGCGACGGCGCGAATGGCACGGGCTTGGCCATCGTGCCGACCCCCAAGGCGCCAACCAAGCTGCGACCGGAGATTTTTTTCCCGGCGAGTTGTGAGTCTTTCTCTCCAGGCATGCAGCAACACCGGCTGGTGGTGATCGTCGCGGACCGGCCCTTCCTGAGGGCGGGGACCTTCGATGACGGTCTTCGTTACAACCGCGTGGCTGCCCAGAGCAACACGGATCAATCCCCTGTCACCAACCCCATCGTGGCCGGCTGGAACGTCATATGTCCGCCATGATCGCCGGCGTTCCTTCACACGCACCCTGCTCGCTGCCAGTGACCGCGCTCCTGGTGGCGGCGCTGCTGGCGGGCAACTGGGCCTGCCGCGCCCAGAACGCGCCGACGACCGGGTGCACCGCGGACGCGCAATGCCCCACGGACAACCTGTGCATGACGGGCACCTGTGTGCCGCGGGGAACGGATCGCACGGTGGCGGTGGAGATCTTGCCTCGCACCGATTCAACGGCGGCACGGACCGGCATCGCCAGCCTCGCGCTGGGGCCGGGTCAGATTGCCCTGGCGGCGGATGCCCGGGTGCCGGTCGAGGGAACGGTCACCAACGCGCCCAAGGCGCACGTCATCCTGCTGGTGCCCAGTCCCATCCCGGGACAGGCCGATCTGCAGTTCGAGACCGACCTGGCCGATTTCAAGTTCCAGCTCGACGTGGGCAGCCGTCTGCTGCATTCAATGGCCACCATCTGGTTGATCCCCAACGTGGACACGCCCCAGAACGTGGACACGCCCCAGCAGCCACCGGTCCCCTTCCAGACCATGCTGGGCTCCAGCCTGAACTTCACCTTCCCGACGGCGTCGCAGATGACCGTGGTCCAGGGTATCCTGCACGATTGGTGGGATATGCCGCCGGCGCCGTACCTGGCGCGGGCGCTCGTCGACGGCAAGGTGGTTAGCAATGTGGCCATCACCAACGACGCTGGGGCGTATGAGTTGCTCATCGCCCCAGGCGCAGTCCCCCAGGACGCCGGGGCGAAGATCGTCGTGGATTTCACGCCGAAGAACCCGCCTGACAGCGGGTCTCGGTTTCAGACAGTAGCCATTCCTCTGGCGGTGGCGGCGGCGACAAGCGTGCAGCCGCGGGTGTTTCGCATGCCCGACTCTGAAGAGCCCGCATCGATGCGTTTCCTGGTCCAATCATCGGACAAGGGGGCACAACCGATCAGCGACGTCACCCTGCGTTTTCACACCGAGATCCCATCCGGCGCCGATGGCGTGGCGATCTATGAACGAGAGGCGCGCACCGATGCCATGGGCGAAGTGACGGTGTCGCTGGTGCCAGGCACGGCTGCGGAGCCCCGCAATTACCAGATCACCATCGTGCCACCCCCTGACTCGCCCTACGGCACCAAGTGCCTGCCGGACGTCCCGGTGCTGGTTTCCGACAACGATGGACCGTGGCAATACGCGGACACGTTCTCGGTGGACCCCAAGGTCACCTTGCAAGGGATGATACGCGGCAACGATCTGGCCCCCGCGGCCACGGTGAGCCTGGTGGCCACCCAGCTGTCCGTCGCCTCGGATTGCCCCCGCTCCCTGGCCGCCTCGCCGGTGTCGGCGACCACCTCGCGCACCGGGAGCTTTCAGATGTTGGTGGATCCAGGCACCTATCGGCTGGAGATCGATCCCCCGACGGGATCACCGGTGCCGCGCCTGACCGAGGACGGGAGAGCGGCGGTGGTGGTCACGGGCGACCCCGTCACCATCCACGACGTCACGCTTCCCGCCGGCGAGGTCGTCGAGGGAGATGTAAAGGGGGCCGACAACGTTCCGCTGGGATCAGCCAGCCTGAAGATCTACCAGGTGCTCTGCCGCGCCGACACCTGCAAGGGCCCGACGCGGATTCCGCCGGCGCTGCAGGCGCAGACCCGCACGGACATGCGCGGCCACTTTCGCGTGGTGTTGCCGCCCCTGCCGTGAAATGCTCGCGGGAGGGCTCGCCCTCCCGCGGACCCACCCCGTTGACGGCGGCGCCGGCGCGGCAAAGCCGCGCCTCCCGGTGCTTGGATCCGCGCTGCGGTCGCCTGAAAACTAAACCCCGGAGGGGCGCGGCGGCGGGGACGTCCGTGCGGGCGACGGCGCGCGACGGCTCCACAGCAGGTAGAGCAGCGGGGCGGCCAGCAGTGCATACGACATCACGTGTCCGATGGCCCCCTGGGGACCAAAAAGTTCGGTGAGGTCGTGCAGGTGCTGCGTGCCTTCGATGACGCCGCTCTCGGCCAGTTCGTGGACGCCGTACACCAGCAACTGCAACAGGAACAGCGCCAGGAACACCGCTGTCACCTTGAGCACCACGCCCAGGTTCAGCCGGTGCGCGTAGTGGCTCCAGATCCAGGCCACCGCCACCGCCAGCACCAGACCCACCCCTCCGCCGATCAAGCTGGTCCAGCCGCTGCCCGACATCCGCACCTGGATGCCCAGGTACAGCAGGGCTTCCAGCCCTTCCCGGGTCACCAACAGGGCCGTGACCCCGGCAATGCCGGCCAGGGCTGCCCACGAAGCTGTCGCAGCTGTTCCAGCGGCCGGCGGGCGGGCAGCGGCCTGCGCGGCCAGATCGGCGGCCTGCGCGGCCAGATCGGAAAGTCCAGCGCCGCTCGCGGCGGCGGGGCCCGCCACCCGCGCCACCCGCGCTTCGATCTGCCCCTTCATGTGACGGCCCATGCGCAGCATCTGAATCAGGAACGCCCCCACCAGCGCGGCCGCGGACAGGGCCGCGATTCCCTCGTACAGAGGCTGGTTGGGCACCATCTGCCACAGGTAGGCGCCGGCCAGGCAGGTGATCACCGACAGCCCCAGCCCGGCGCGCACGCCGGGCATCAAGCCGCTGCGGCCGGTCTTTCGCAGATAGGCCGCGATGACTCCGACGATAAGGAAGGACTCCAGCCCTTCTCGAAAGGTGACCAGCAACGCCTGTAACATCGAAGGAATCGGACTATAGCGCGCTCGTGCCG
>JBDSME010000378.1:0-7923 GCA_039916065.1 Polyangia bacterium | reverse complement strand
ACCGCAACCTTCGCCTCCGGCGTCGCGGCGATGATCGAGGCGCTGCTGCAGGCGCCAGACTTCCTGTTCCGTCCTGAAACCGGTACCGCGGTCGCCGGCAGTACGGCTGTGAAGCGGATTGTCGGACGCGAGATGGCGACGCGCCTCTCCTACCTGCTTTGGCAGACCATGCCGGATGCGGCCACTTTCCAGGCCGCGGACATGGGCATGTTGGACACCTCCGAAGGCGTTCTTGCGCAGGCAAAAAAGATGATCGCGGATCCCAGCGGGCAGGTTCGCTCGACCGTGGCATTTTTCTTCGACAATCTCTTGCCGATTCCGGATCTGAACGGGTTGACGCGGGACGTGACCACATTCCCGACCTATACGTCGGCCATCGGCGTGGCGATGCGCAGCGAGGTGCAGAAGCTTCTCGAATATGAGATCTTCGACAACACAACCCCGCTCGCGCCTCCGTTCGCCGCGGGGAGCTGGGCGGCACTCTTGGCCGCGCCGTACACCTTCGTGAACGAAGACCTGTTCAAGTATTACGGTGCCTCCAGCTTCGCGCCCAACACCAGCGTCACGGGACCGACTCTTCAAAAGGTCAGCCTCAATACTTCTCAGCGGCTTGGCGTGCTCACGCTTGCCGGCGTCATGGCGGGGTCGACCCCGACGAACTTCACGAATCCGGTTCGCCGTGGTGCCTTTATCGTCAAGCAGCTGATGTGTCGCCACATCGATCCCCCTCCACCGGCGATAGCCGCGGTGATCAAGCCGCCTGAACCTTACACCGGCAAGACCACCCGCGAGCGATACGGGATACATAGCGCTGCCGCATTGTGCAAAACATGTCACGAGCTCATGGATCCCGTCGGGTTGACTTTCGAAAATTACGACGCCGTTGGCCTGTACCGGACCTCCGAGCACGCGGTCATAGACAACGTCGCCTATGACACCGCAATCGATCCCAGCGGGGCCCTGCCTGGTGTTGGCTCGGCGAAGAACGCGGTCGAGCTCGTTAAATTGATCGCGCAGAGCGATGAGGCCCAGAACTGTTTCGCACAACACTGGATGCGTTTTGGCTACGGACGTTCCGTCGAGCTGGTGACGCCAGGTGGAATCCAAGGCGCTGATGCGTGCACTGCACAGTCGCTTCAGGATGAATTCAAGAAGAGCGGGTTCAACGTCAAGCAGTTGCTGCTGGCCCTCACCCAGACCGACGGTTTCCTCTATCGCCCGGCCCAATAAGGAGAGAGTCAGCCATGGCCAAGTTTCAAATCAATCGCCGAACGGTCATCAAGGGCGCGGGCAGCATCGCCATCGGGTTACCCTGGCTCGAAATCATGGACTGGGGCCGAAAGGCTCAGGCACAGACGGCGTCCGCCCCGTTGAAGAATTTCATGACTGTCTACCAGCCGGGTGGAACCGTGATCGACAAGTGGCGCCCGACAGGCACGGAGACTGCGTTTACGTTGTCGCCGATCTTGAAACCACTCGCGGCCTTCCAGAGCAAGCTCGTCGTGCTCGATGGCCTCTTCCTGAAGTGTGGTGATCAGTTTACTTATAGCGTCGAGCAGCACCAGGGCGGCAGCGTGGGATGGTTGACAGGGCAAATACAGCCAGGGTTCGGTGGATTCCCGAAGATGGGACCGTCCATCGATCAATTGCTCGCGGCCAAACTGTCGACGGGTAAACCCTACACTTCGCTCGAGGTCGCCGTACGTTGGGCAACCGGTAAGTCGTTCGGAAAGCTGAATGCAATCAACGCCATGTTCTTCGGCGCGAACGCGCCGTATTCGCCGATTTCGCCGCGCCTCGACCCGCAGGATATTTTCAACACTCTGTATGGCACCGCCGCGCCAGCGCCCGGGCCAGCCGGAACGGACGCCGCCGCCGCGGCCACCATGCGAAGGAAGTCGATTCTTGATTACGTCGACAAGAAGTACATGGCCCTTTCCGGCAAGCTCGGTGCGGCCGACAAGCTCCGTTTGGAGGAATACCTCACCGGGCTGCGACAGCTCGAGAAGCAGCTTACGGTGCTGCCGACGGGCGGTGGCACGGGTGGGACCTGCATGCCACCCGAGAAGATCGCGACGACGGGATATAACCCAGCCAGCGGCCTCAACTCAGGCGCCAAAGGGGAGATCAAGGACCTGAAGACGGATGGTTTGATTCCCACGGTCGGAAAGTTCATGATGGATATGCAGGTGATGGCGCTGGCTTGCGGAAAAACTTCCGTATCCTCCTTGCAATGGTCGGACACCGAGGCGAAGCATACGTTCCCGTGGCTGAGCCTGCCGGAGCACCACCATTACTACCAACACGACGGCGGTTTCAAGCCGGTCGAGTGCGAGAAGATTGCGACCTGGTACTCGGAAATGCACGCCTACTTGCTGGGGAAGCTGCAGGATCAAAAGATCGGGGATCACACGCTGCTGGACGAGACGCTGGTGTTGTTTGGTTCCGAGTTGGGCGATCCGCCCACCCACAAAAAGGCCAACGTTCCTTTCTTCCTGGCCAGTGGGAATGCGGCATTGAAGGGCGGGACGACGGGACGGTACCTGAAGTTCACGGGCGATCCGCCACACAATAAGCTGCTGACGTCGATCCTGAACCTCTACGGAGATAAGCGCACGAGTTTCGGGGATTCCCGCGTAGATTCCGCTCCGCTGGCGAATCTGTAGCAGGGGGCAAACCAGGGCCAGCAAGTCTGGCCAGTAAGGACGGCCACGCCACCCTTCTGGTGCGGGTTATTCCAGCGCGTGAACCATCACGAACGCGCCCTTTTTGTTTGCCACCACGATGTCCGCGAGGCCATCGCCGGTGACGTCGCCGACCACCACCTGGGTTCCCACTCCAGAAGCGTCGTCGATGAGATGTGGCACAAAATGGGCGCCGGCTCGGTCGCGCACCAACTGAAACCAGTAGATTCGGGCGGGGGCGCCGAAGTCCGGGTTCCCGCCCGGCACGTGACCCCAGAATCTCTCGCCAGTAACGATGTCCGGCAGTCCATCGGCGTCGATATCGGACAGGGCGAGGGCGTGGGGCTCGTGAAGCCCGACAGTGCCCGTCTCGTCGTCCGGCACGATGACGTGCTGGACGAAGGTCACAGCACCGCCGCCACCATCCTGTTGTTCGTACCAGGCCAGGCCAGAGCGGTGCGCTGCCAGTGAGGTGACCACGTCGGCGTCGCCGTCGGCGTCGACATCGAAGGTGAGCATCTGCGCACCGCCGGAGCCAAACGACTGCGGGCGCCGCGGCCACAGCGGATCCTGCAGCAGGGATGGCGGCTGCTTCCACCAGGCGGTCGCCTCCAGCACGTCAGGGTGGCCATCGCCATCGAGGTCCCCGACGCCAAGGCCATGTGTGAACGCGCCGAACCCCTGCTGAGGCGACAGCGGGTGGAACGTCCACGGATCGGTCGGCCGTTCCCGGTCCGGGGCCGCCCAGCCGAGCCGCCCGCCGGTGCTGAATACCAGCTCGCCCACGCCATCGCCGGTGAGGTCGGCGAAGGTCGGCGCCTCATTGTCCACCACCGGCGCGACGAGGTGCCGTTCCCACGCCGCCGCTGCCCCCTGGGCACCCTCGGCCCCTTCGGCCCCTTCGGCCCCTTCGGATTGGCCAGAGGGTTGCGAGCCCGCCGGGTTTCGCAGCCAATAGGCCGCCTGCCCGGGAAACCCAACGAGCAGCACGTCGTCCCATCCATCGGCGTCGAAGTCGTGTACGAACATGAAGAAGCAGTCGGAGTACCCCTTGGGGTCGAAGGCTACGGGCGGATACAGCTGGTGTCGGACCGCAAACGTGGGGCCTTCGTACCAAAAGGGCCCGGCAACGACATCGCGCACCTCGTCGCGGTTGAAATCGCCAAAGGTCGCGCCTTCGCACGTGAAGTCAACGCTCAGCGTGAGCTTCCGAAAAACGTGCGGGCTGGGCGAGTTGGTGCCGAGAGCGCCATCGCCGGCGCCATCGCCCCCGGGGGCCCCGTCTCGTTCACGGGAGCCGGCACCACCGCAGCCCGCGCAGAGCGCGATCCCCACCAAGACGAAGACTCGCGCAGCGGCGCCGCCACGCGTGTCCAATCGTGCCAGCGTCAGGAGGCCGCTGACTTCGGGAGCTTCTTCCATGGGTGGGTCCCTTCCCAGCGGCGATGCTACGCGCACCTCGGCGTGGTTACAGCGACTATGATACGACGATGGCGCCCTTTGATGGAGACAAGGTCTTTGGCGGATCGATTCCCGAGTTGTATGACACGCACCTGGTGCCCCTGATCTTCGCACCCTACGCGGTCGACCTGGCGGCACGGGTGCGTTCGCGGAGGGTGTCGCGTGTGCTGGAGGTCGCCGCCGGCACCGGGGTGGTGACGCGGACCCTTGCTGCCGGTTTACCGGATGAGGTGTCCCTCATGGCCACCGATCTGAACCAGGCGATGCTCGACCGCGCGCGAGCCGTCGGCACCAGCCGCCCCGTCGAGTGGCGACAGGCTGACGCCCTGCAGTTGCCGTTCCCGGATGGCGCGTTCGACACCGTCGTGTGCCAGTTCGGCGTGATGTTCTTCCCCGACAAGGTCCAGGGGTTCCGCGAAGCGTGGCGTGTCCTGGCCCCTGACGGCGTATTCCTGTTCAATGTTTGGGACCGCCTGGCAGAGAACGAATTCGCGGACACGGTCACCGCGGCGCTGGAGGGGGTGTTCCCGGAAGATCCGCCGCGGTTCATGGCCCGAACGCCGCACGGCTATCACGACGAGCAGACCATCAGGTTCGACCTGGCGAACGCGGGTTTTGACCATGCCCCCCGTATCGCCACCATCGCGGTCCGCAGTCGGGCGGCGTCGGCGCGCGCGGTGGCGGTGGCCTATTGCCAGGGCACACCGCTGCGAGATGAAATCGAGCGACGGGATGCCGCGGGTCTGGAGGCGGCGACCGACGCGGCCGAGGCTGCCCTCATCGAGCGGTTCGGCGACGGTGCCATTGACGGAAAGATTCAGGCGATCGTGATCGAGGCGGAGCGCTGACGGCGACAGAACCAGATGCCTACCCTGGGACCCAGGGCTAGCTACTCCCGCGAGCGGCGAAGCCGCTCAGCGCGGCTGAGACGGTTGCGGCGCGCCTCCCACGCACCGCCGGTAGCGCTCGACGACGTCCTGTCGCCCACCGGCGAGATCGTCCCGCTCGCCGGGATCCCCCTTGAGGTCGTACAGCTGCGCCCGCCCGGTCTCTTCGTCGATGATCACCTTCCAATTCCCGTCCCTCAGACCGGCCCAGCGGCGGCCCTGCTCGGTCGCGAATCGAGCCGGGCGGGGGCGCGGGTCGAGCAACGACTGCCCCTCGTACTCTTGCGGGGCGGTGATGCCCGCCAGCGCGAGAGTGGTGGGCGCGAGGTCAAGCAGGCTGGCCAGTTGCGGCAGCCGGCGTTCGCCGGCCAGCGCGCCGGGGACCGCGATGAAGAATGGAACGCGTACGTTCTCCTCGTACACGAACAGGGCGTGCGCGATGTTCGTCGGGTGCTCGCGAAAGGCTTCGCCGTGATCGCCGACCACGACGTAGACGACGCGATTGTCCAGACCGCGCAACCTTAGACCCGACCGCAGCCGAGCGAAGGCCTCGTCGGCCACGTGGACGTCGTTCGCATACGCGTCAGCGTCGTCTTTGTCAGGGAAGGGTCGGGGCGCGTCTCCGGGCGCGTGGTAAGGGTGGTGGCCGGCAATGGGCATGAAAACAGCGAAGAACCGTTGCCTGGACGGCAGCGAATCGACGAACTCAAGGAGCGCATCCGCCGTCGCGCGATCATCGACGCCGAAGCTGGAACGGTGGGGACTGGGGATGGTCGCGGCGTCGCGCAATTCGTCAAACCCGCGCCTCTCCACCACCGCTCGCATGCCCAGATAAACGAACCATCCGGAGTGAAATAGCGCCGTGCGATACCCCACGCGACGCAACTCCTCGGCGATCGGCACGCACCCGACGTGGCCGACCGCGTAGTCTGAGGCCTCCGTCCCGGGAGGCGGCTCGTGCGAGCACAGGATCGAGAACAGTCCCTTGATGCTCTCCGGGTACACGCTGTACGCACGGTCGAAGACGACGCCCTCGCGGGCCAGTGCGGTCAGCGCCGGCGCCGTCTCGCGCGGGTTGCCGTAGATCGGGAGCGCGCGTGCACCCGCCGACTCCAGGATCACCCACACGATCGAGCGGTCGCGGGCGATGCCGGCGAGTTCGGCCGCTGTTGTCGTCATCGTCGTCTTCTGTTCCTCGCTGCGGCAGGCGGGTCCATCCAGGGGCGGCCGGGCCGCAGGCCGGGCGCCGAGCCAGCGCGCGGCGGCCGTCTCACCCAGCGTTATGACGGCGTTGCGGTGAAAGCCGGCCGTCTCGCTCCGCCGGAGGGCCGCTGGCCCCAGCGCCAACAGCGCCGCCGCGGCCAGTGCCACCCCGATCAGCACCGGGGGAGCGGGGTCTAGCCGCGGCCGGACGAGGCGTGCAAAGGCTAGCCCGCCGCCGATCAGACCCACAGGCAACCCAATGTTGGCGGGCGTCGCGTAACGGGCAACCGAATCGCCAAGGGCGCTTCCGGTCGCGTGTAGAAAGCCGTAGGTCAGGGGAATCGACAGGAGGCGCGCGATCGGGACGTTTACAGCCATCCAGATCGTGAGGACCACGAACAGGCAGCCGACCGTGGCCTCCGCCAACCGCCGTCCGGCGGGACCAGCCGGCAGCCCAGCCACGGCGACGAGAGCGGCGAATGCCGTCGTCAGGCGCAGATCTTCCGTGACGAGCGCGATCGCCCCCCATCCGCCACTGATCGCGATGTGGCTGTCGTCGATGACGCGCAGACCCAGGAGGGCCACCTTTGCGCCCACGGCCACGACGAGCAAGGCCAGCCACCACCCGAACACTCTGGTGTATGATTTCACCGCGCCTGGGGAAGGGTCCTTGATCGCACGGGAGGTTTCAATGACTAGATCCGGTTATCTCCGCGCCGCCCTCGTCAGCGGCGCATGGTGCGCGCTGACCGCGGCGACCATCGCTCGCGCGAGCGAGCCCGTGAGCGTTTACGTAGCCGCGTCGCGCGTCGACACCATGCCGGACGAGGCCTCTGCGACGTCGGTAGCGATTCACGGCGCGTTCATATTCCTCAAGGCCGACGGCCACTACACCACCCCCCAGTGCGGGTACATGTACTTCCAGTGCCCGGCGGGCAACGAAGCGATGTGCCGCCTCCAGTGGAAGGACATCGCCACGATCGGCACAGCCGCGACGACGTGCGCCGGATTCGGGACGCGAGACACGGTCACGAGCGCGCCCCTACGGATGGAGGGGACCGCGCTGACCTCTCCGGAGGTGTGGGACCTCGGCATCGGTGTCGGAACGGGCATGCATGTCGATGGCCAGTGTCCGCCCGCCAAGGCGCTCGTTTGCCCTCTTCCAGCGGGAAACGGTGGAGCGGGTGGCACGACCGGAGCTGGTGGCGCGGGAGGTACGATGGGCACGGGAGGCGAGGCGGTTACCATCGGGACCGGCGGGGTCGCGGGCCATCCTTCGCCCGGAAGCGGCGGCGCGGGAACCACCGGCGGAGCAGCAGCAACGGGCGGAGCAGCAGCAACCGGCGGACCAGCAGCAACGGGCGGAGCAGCAGCAACCGGCGGAGCGGGTATGGTTGGCAAGAGCGGCGGCTCCTGCACGGTTGGGGCCGACACGTCAAGCGGCACCCCCGCGATCCCGATCATGGCGGCGCTCGCGGCCGCTGCGTGGATAAGTCGCCGACGGCGATGACGACTGGTGCCGTGATACCGGCGCCGGCCAACCGAGTCCTGGACAGGGCCGTCTTCGCGGCCTCGCTTGCGCATGGCGCTGGCGCCGCTGCCCTGCTCGCCATCGCCAGCACGTGCGGTCCGTTGGGACGGGCGATGATCGCCATCGTGCTTGGCGTGGCGATGAACTGGTGCGCCAA
>JBDSME010000377.1:0-3731 GCA_039916065.1 Polyangia bacterium | reverse complement strand
ACAAGTCCACCTGGAAGTTCAAGCGCGACCTCGACAACTTCTGGTGGGCCACCGCGTACCAACAGGAGAAGAACAAGACCAACCCCATGCCCATGAAGGCGCGGGGATACCTCACCTACGACACGGCGGCGAAGGCGTTCGTCCTGATGGGCGTCGACAACATGGGTGGGTCCTCGACCGAGAGCACCGCGGGATGGAGCGGCGATGTCGTGACGCTGGCCGGAGACGCCAGCGTGGCGGGGAGGAAGTTCCCTTACCGTGAGGTCATCACGAAGAAGGGGACGCGGGAGTTCACCTGGCGCGGCGAGATGAAGATGGGTGGAGACTGGATCACCTTGGGCGAAGACCGCTGCAAGAAGTGACCGCGGCGCCTCCGCCTGCGGCTGTTGCGCCCGTGCCTGCGGTGTTGCGCCCGCGCCTGCGGTGTTGCGCCCGCCGGTGGGCATTCGCCCACAATTCACTCCACCACGTTACGCTCCCCGCACGGACCAGAAGACGAGGTGCGGCGCTTTCGCTCTAACGCTGAGGTTTGTCGTTGCCGCTGATTGGTTCGGCTGGTAGCGTGATTAGACGTTGATGTTTCTGACATCCGCGTGGAGGGTTTGACGGGGGGTCAAGCTACCTTTTTCCGATGGAGTGGGAGGTGCCATGAACAAGCCGGTCCTTGTCGTGGAAGATGAAGCGGGTGTGCGGCGGGCGCTCAGTCGTTTGCTAGGGGAGCGGGGATTCAGAACCATCGATGCGGCCAATGGCCGCGAAGCGATTCAGCGGCTGGCGGAGGAGACCCCGGCGGCCATCGTGATCGACTTGTTGATGCCCGTGATGAGTGGAGCGGAGCTCCTGAAGGCGCTTCGCCGCAATGCTTTCTACCGCCGAATACCGACCGTGGTCATGACCGGCGCCCTGGACTCCGAGTTGTCTGGCGTCGGCCAGGTGCTGGGAGTTCCGGTGGTATTCAAACCCAACCTGGAACATCTGCCCGATCTCCTCATCAGCCTGATCGAGAAGTTGGCGGCTTCCAACACACCGGCCCCCACCGTCGAACCCGTGCTGGCCAGCGAAGCCGAATCCGTCAGCTAATCCTTTCGCCGGCCACGGCGCCGCCGGACCAGGCCCCGGTTACGCGCGCCGGGGCGGCGAGATTGCTTTCTCTCGGTAGTGGTATCGGTAGATGAGCTGGAAGCTCAGGCGATCGTAGATCCGCTTGGCGGTGGCGTTGCGTTCAAGCACCTGCAGGTACGCCTCGGCGGCGCCCGCTTGCTCTCCCCACAGCAGGGCTCGGCGCAAGAGCTCGGAGCCGTAACCCCGGTTGCGATGCAGGGGCGAGGTCACGAGATCAAATAGTCCCAAACTGCTGTCGGTGAGCACACCCATCCCACAGGCGACGGGCTGGTCGTCCACCGCCAGGGCCAGCAGCCTTCGCCGGGCCGGGACAGCAGTCAACACCGCGCGATGGGCGGCGCGATTGGAAGGCGAGGCGTTGCTCAGCCGCTCGAAGATGTCCAGCCAGTTGTCGATGCCGTGCACCCGCAGCCGTCCGGAGACGTATCGCGCGGGCAACGGCGGGGCCGTGGCGAAGACCCGTGCGCGAACCTCCACCCGATCCCCGGAGCGATAACCACGCGCTGCCAGCAGTTCATCCAGCTCCGCGGGCGCGAAAGGGGTCAGCCGAAAGATCGTGGGGAGACCGCGTTCCGCGTACAGGCGTTCGCAGGTGGTGATCTTGTCTTGCAGGGCCAGCCGCGAGGGCTCAAGGGGGGTGATGGAGTTCGCCCGGCGGGTGTAGCCATCGGCGAAGCGCAGCCGCCACCCATCAAAGTCCGAGTCCGACAGGGCAGGCCAGGCCCGCAAGGATGCCTGTTCGATGCGGCGGGCTTGTTCTCTGGTCGCGGCCGCGGCGGCGCCTGTGCCGGCTGAAACGGACGCGGCGAACACGCTGCGGTTCTTCACACGAATGAGTTGTTCAGGACTTCGCCCAGGCCGCCCGCTCCCGGGACGATGTAATGGTGATCGTCCAGGCCGCGTTCTTCGTCCCAGCGTGCGCCAGGCATCGCTTGCAGCACGTCCGGGGGCGACAGGCCGCGATCAAGACGCAAGGCGTAGACGATCACCTCTGGATGCAACTTCTGAACGCTGCGCAGGTATTCGGGCGTGACGATCAGGTGCATGGCCACCACCTTGCGCGCGTGACCATGAACCACGCCACGATAGTGGGCGAGGGCGGTGCTGACGGTGGCGCCGGTGGCACCCATCGGATCAGGAATCAACACCATGGCTTGATGGATGGAACCGCCGATCTTCGCAGCGTCGAGCAGCGCGCCCGTCACCCGGCCGGAGGCGTCCGTCTGCCTGCCCAGCGACAGATGGTCTTGCCTGACCACACGCGGATCCAACACCTCGTTCAGGAAGTCGTAAGTGATTTGCGAAGGGGTCAGCCCGGCCCGCGCCAGCGCCACCACCACCGTGGCGGTGTCCAGCGCCAGGGTTTCCCCTGTCCAGACGCCTCGTGGCGTGGAATCGATCATGCGGGTTTCGGTGGAGGCAACCCCACGGGGGAATTCTGCCGCCAGGACGGTCTGCGCCAGTAAGCGATACAGGTGAACGCACAGGCGCGTCACCTCCGGCTGAATGACCCCCTTGGCCGAGAGACGGGCCAGCAGCGTCAGCGCAAGCGGGTCGGCCAACAGGTGCACCGAGGGGCCGTAGCGGTGCTCGAGCTCGGACGGCCGGAAGGCAACCTGCCGGTGCTGACTATCGAGATCCGCCATTGCCGCGAGTGGGAGCCGCGCCGCCTACGACCCGGCTCAGCGCCGACCTTGCAGAGCCGCCATGCGGTGGTTGGTCTTCTGGAAAGCCGAATACGACATGGCGCGCTGCCAATAAGCCGCCAGGGATTCCAGGGTCAGAGGGAAGCTGGTCTCCATGCTCTCCAGCTCCGAAAGCAGCGGCAAGAATGAGATGTCACGCTGTCCCGGAGCTTCACCATCCAACCAGCGGGTTTGGGTTGTTCTCAGTTGCTCGTCGGTGGCAACGAACACCTCGTCCATTCGTTTGAAGGAGCGCTTGTTGAACGACGCGCTGCCTGAGCCGCTCTGCAGGACGGCGACCAGCGCGTCCAGCGACTCGACGAACATCCGCACCTCGGCGCGGCCGCGCGGGTTGGGGGGCTGCAACAGTCGCCCCGGAAAGGCTTCATCGATGTAGAGCTGGATGTTGAAGGGATTGGTGAGTATCAAGTCCCCGTGCACCGCCACGGGCGAGCGCGCGGTGGGATTGTTCTTCGCGGCGCGGGGGTCAGGATAGGCGACATCGCTGGGGATCCACTGGTACTCGATGCCCTTCTCCTCGGCGGCGAAACGCACGCGCCAGGCAAAAGGATCCTTCAAGTACCCGTAGATCTCGAACATGGCGCAACCATACCATCGGCCACCGGCGCGCCCAAGGCAGGTGGATGACAGCCGCGTCCGAATGGGAGGCGCAGAAACGAGCACGAGGAGGGCACCCGGGCCCCTGGCCGGGCTCTCCGGCGCCCGGGGTATGGCATGCCGGCCGGGAACGTGTTACGACGCGCCATGCTTAGCAAAACAACCAAGGGTTTCATTCCGGCTTTACTGGTCGGCGGTCTGGCATTTTCGGCCTGCAATCGTGCCGGCGGCGGAGGCAGCTCGGGCAATCCGAAGACCGAGGACGACAAGGTGTTCTATGCCCTGGGGCTGGACATCGGTAAGAAC
>JBDSME010000376.1:0-2506 GCA_039916065.1 Polyangia bacterium | reverse complement strand
TTTCGCGGCCTTTGCTGGAACGGCCGTCAATCGAACGGCTTGCGCGGGAACGGCCTTCGCGGCATTCACCGGCCAACTGGTGGCGCGAAGCGGTGGTGGCGGCGGCGGCGCTGGTGCTGGTGGGCGCCGCGGTGTTGCTGCTGCCGCGCGCCCTGGACGTGCAGAGCGAGCTGCGGGAGTTTCAGCGGGTCGAACAAACAGCCATCGACGCCTACAACGGTGCCGTCGAGCGGCACGGAGCGGGAAAGCTATCCAACGAAGGTCTTGCCGACCTGGTGGATCGACAGGTGCTGCCGCCGTGGCAGGCTTACCTGGCCCACCTGCGCACCCTGAAGGCCCTGCCGCCGCAGCAGGCGCGGTGGATCGAAGACCTGACGCGCTACCTGGAACTGCGCGCTCGGGCCTGGACGGCCTTCAGCGACGCCGTACGAACCAGCAATCCCGCCAAGGCACAGGAAGCACAGCGCCTGGAACAGCAAGTAGAGGCGCTGATGAGGGACCAGACGGCGAAAGGCGGCCGAACGACGAAGCCCGACGACCTCGCCGCCCCCTGACCGACTCTCCTCTACCCTCTACCCCGCACCTTCCCTACTGTTTCTTCTCGGCGGGCGTCGCGCCTGGTGCCACCGCGGCGTGCTCACCAGCGGAGTTCAAGCCCTGGTCGGAATCCTTCAGCATCCAAGATTTCAGCAAGGCCTTGTCCGCCTCGGACAGCTTTGCGCCCATGTGCATGGGGTACACATAGAACCAGGGGGGCATCTCCCCCGCCTCGATCTTTTCCCAGCAGTTCTCGCGGTCGAGCTTTCGCTCCTCCTCGTCGGAGCCTGCCCATTCCGAAAGATTGAGGTGTTGTCGTCCGCGGTTCACGTCACGCGCCATCAGCCAGGAGGCCGGCGCGATGCGCGCATACAGCGGCCAGCGCGTCTCGTTGCTGTGACAATCGAGGCAAGCCCGTCGCATCACCGCCTCCACATCCGGAGGCGCGCCCAAGCTGATGCGCTCGGGCGGGTTCGTTCCCACGCCCTTGACGGGCACGAATTGAATGGCAACCCCGAGTAAAACGGCCCCGAGGACCGCGAAGCGGAGAACCCATTGGACTCGACGCGAAATCGGCATCAGGCATAGGCTATGCCGGCTGGGCCGCGGCGCAAATTGCCCGCGGGCGTCGTTTGGATCGAATTCGGTGAATTGTATGACATATTGCACAAAAAACGCGGCCCACCACCCGCCCATGGGTGCGCTCACTGGCGAAGCAAGGGGCCAGACTGCCGGGGAGCATCAAGGAGCCAGGTGGAGATGATCCTGACCATCAGACCGGGTGAGCCGCTGGGTCGCGCGTTGGGACGCCTGGCCGGGGCTCTGCTGGGCCGGGCGGCCGACGCCCTGAACGACGAACGGGAGCAGGCAAGCGAACGGATTCACGTGATGCGGACCTCCCTCAAGAGGGTACGCGCCCTGATGAGGCTGGCTCGTCGGCTCGCGAGGCCCAAAGAACGACGGGAACTCCGGCGGGCTGAGCGCCGCTTGCGCGACCTGGCGAGGCACACCGCCACCGTTCGCGACGCGGAGGTGGTGGTACAAACGCTGGACGGAGTGATTGCGGCGCAGCCGGGCGTGGTGAAACCAAAAACGGTGGAGCAGGTACGCCGGGAGCTGCTGGAGCGGTTTCGTCGCGCGGAGCAGGTGTTTCATGCCCCGGAGCCGGCGGTTGGAGCGCGCCGGCCGGCTGATGATCGCCTCCTGGCAGAGCCAGGTCGAGCTTCATTGCGCGCGCTGGCGGGCTTGCTGATGCAGGAGCGGCGGCTGACCGATGCCTGGGCCCTCTCGCGCCCCCGAAGCTGGTCCAAGGCGGCGGATCGGATCGCCGACGGGATGACCCGAACGTACCGGCGCGCGCGCCGGTACATGAGCCGAGCGTACAACGGCGTAGCGGCGCAGCAGCTCACCGGCCAGGCGAAAAAAACGGCAGCGGCGGCTCACGACTGGCGACAAACCGGCGCGGCCTTCCACGAGTGGCGAAAGGCAGTGAAGGCGCACCGCCATCAGCTCCACTTGCTGTCCGACACCTGGCCCGTCTGGGTGACGGCCAGGCTCCCCGAACTTGAGCGTCTGGGCCAGCTGCTGGGCGAAGAGCACGATCTCACGGTGCTCAGCCAGACCCTGTCGGCTTGCCCCACCTGCTTTGGAGATCCGCTCCAGCTCGAGAGTGTATTGGCGGTGCTGGCGGCGCGACAGCAACAGCTGCGGGACGAAGCGCGGCCGCTCGGCGAGACGCTCTTCCGCCAACGCACGCGCCTCTTCCGCCGCCAGGTTCATGAGGGAATGCGACCAACCCACGCGGAGCGCCCGGCTGCTTCAGGGGCCGTCCCAAGGTCGCGCGGTGGGGAGGCAAAGCTGACGGCGGTCTGAGCCCCGGCTCCGTCGAAATCACCACCATGGAGGCCTACCTCATCCGTCACGGCATCGCCGCCGACACCTCGCCCGACGGGTCGGACCATGCCCGCGC
>JBDSME010000375.1:0-3147 GCA_039916065.1 Polyangia bacterium | reverse complement strand
GCCCGGCGATGCACGCGCAACGGTTCGCCGACTTCCGCGCGCGTGTCCACGCGCTGCCCGATAAACCCTCGTGGGCCCGTAGTTTCGTGTTGCGGTCCGGTCGCCGGTAAAACGACCCACGAACCGGTCAGCGGGGCGGGGGGCGTCGCGGCCCGGCGGTTAACAACGATCGGGCGGCGGCCCGCGGACCAACCAGCGACAGCTGGACCAGGTAACGCGCAAGCTTGACCGCAACCGCCAGCGGTGTGGACCCGCGCGCCTCGAAAAGGGTGCGTTCGTGGTTAACTGCGTCCAGGAGCCCTGCACGGGCGACGGTGGTCGTGCCGTCGGACCTAATTTCCACAACCAGACGGGCGACGACTGGCGGCTCGGCCAGCTCCGGGGAGGGATGGATTGCCGTCGGCGGCGACACCGTGGGCGATGTGTCCGATCGGCTCGCCGCGCCTGCCGCCGCGCCTGCCGCCGTGACGACTTCACGGCCTGGTAGTTTTTCGGAGATCACCGACACGTGAATAAGTGCAAACACGGTCCCTGCGCAACCAGGTCCACGCACAAAAAGCCGCGCAACCCACCCGAAGGGGAGCCGCGCGGCCCTTGCCACTCAACAGGAGCCTGTCCTTGTAGGAGGCAGGCTGCTAGCAGCTAGCGACGAGACGGGTTGGCGGGCGGGGGATTCTCGTTTTGCCGAATGGCACGCTTGGCGTCCGTCTTAAGTTCCTCGAAAGCGCCCTTCGCCTTGCCCTTCAGTTCGTCGGCCACTCCTTCCGCCTCGCGACCGCGGTCACCGGTCACACGCCCCTCCGCCTGCTTCGCCTTGCCCTTGATCTTGTCAATCAGTTCGCCCATCTGGTGCTCCTTTCAGGTTGGTAAGATTTCTTTAAGATTTCTTGGCCCGTTGACCCGTCAGCGACGGTCATACTGACCGCGTGCCGCGACCACGGATGAAGTGGAAGATGAGGCTGGCGATCGCCAAGACGATCAGCAGGTGAATTGCGCCCGACGCGACGTGAAACACCGTGAAACCCATCAACCACGCAATACCCAGAATGACGGCAAGTAAGATCAGCATGTTGGCTCCTCCTGACCGAAGAACTTTGCATCAGGCAGGCCAACGCCGCCTGGCGCCGAAATATGGCGGAAATACCGACACCCAGCGCGCGCTTCAGTCCTTCGGCGGCCGCGCGTCAGCGAAATGGTTACGCGCGCGTAGCGGCCTCAGTTGCGCCGAGGCCACGCTTGCTTGCACGTGGCCCCGAGCCGGGCGAACCGGCACCGATGGGCTGCGTCAGCGCCCGTAGGCCTGGTCCGCAACTTCCGCCATCTCCAGATCGAGCGCGGTAACACCGCCCGCGTCGTGGGTGGTCCAACGAACGCACACCTTCCCCCATGCGATATTCAACTCTGGATGATGATCGCGCTTGTCGGCAGCGAAACCGAGGTGTACCGCAAACGCCACGCCGGCGCCGTAGGTGGGGAAGGCAAAGGTCTTTTCCAGGGCGTCACCGTCCGTGTGCCAGCCTTCATGCGCCGAAATGAAGTTTTCCACCGCTTCAAGGTCCAGCTTCGTAGGTCTTTTCATGTTCCCCCCTGCGTGCGCGCCGCACCCGATCCTGCATAGCACGTTGACGGATACGATCACATCAATGCGGACAAGATGACTGATCCAAAGAACTCCTCAACCGATTCAGAACGACAAGATAGAAGCATCGACGAGGCGTCGGCCGAGTCGTTCCCCGCCAGCGACGCACCGGCCTTCAGCGCGGCAACGGCGGGCTCGAGCGCGGTGCCGCCCGAGCCGCCACCCCCGCTGAAAGAGCGTTCGGGACGGCTACCCGGGCTACCGCCCGCTGGCATTGCCGAGGTAGGGGAGCCCATGCCGCACCACAACCCTTCCGATCAAGAACTGACCGCGATCCTGACCAAGGCACGCACCATCGCCATCGTGGGGGCATCGTCGAACCCGGACAGGCCGTCGTATGGAATCATGCGCAAGCTGCTGGCCGCCGGCTACCGGGTAGTTCCGGTGAATCCGCGCGAGACGGAGGTGCTGGGACAAAAGGCGTACGCTACCCTGCGCGAGGTCCCGGACAAGATCGACATTGTGGACGTATTCCGGCGCGCCGAAGAGACGCCGGCCATCGCCGACGAGGCGGTGGCCGTAGCTGCCAAGGTCCTGTGGCTGCAGTCGGGAATCACCAGCGATGACGCCGCGGCGCGCGCGTCGGCGGGCGGCCTGACGGTGGTGATGGACGCCTGCCTCGGCGCAATGCACTCGCTGCTGCGGATACCCCGTCAGAACCCGACGGCCTAACCGGCTAGCCCAAGGTGCGCCGTCCGTCCGCTTACGGGGCGCGTCTTCTGGTGGTCGCCGGTGATTCCGTTCTAATCAGCAGCGCCAGCACAGCCGCCTCCTCCGACCGCAGACCATCCCCGTCCACCGCACGCGGCGCGGGGGTGGTCAGGGCTTCCACGAGCTTGCCATCCAGGAATGAGGTGATCACGCCGGGATGGACGTAGCACTTCCGACAGACGGCGGGGGTGTTGCCCAGCCGTTCCGCCACCTGGGAAATGGCGCGAACGACGTCCTTTTGCGTACGAGCCGCGTCCTTTTCAGAGCGACGGCTCCGGGGCGCACGCATCGAATTTCGGGCGGCCTGTCCGACAGCGCCGGCACGAACAAGCCTCGCCGCGGACGCCGAAGACCGGGCTCTGGGAGGCCGTTTTGTCCTGACGGCCCCGGAAGGCTTAGCGGCAGCGGCTATCTCCTGGAAAGCGCGGGCGGCCAGCACCGTTCCGGCCCAGGTGCGAAAGTCCTTGGCTGTGAAATCGCGGCCGGCGATCTCGCGGATGTATTCGTTGACGTCCGCCGAGCCGATGGCGTGAACCTTTCCATCTTCGCTCAGGTATTGAAACAGGTCCTGCCCGGGGAGATCACGACACCGCCGCACGATGCGCGCCACCCGGGGATCATGGACCGCCACCTGATGCGCCACGCCGCTCTTGCCGCGAAAATGGAACCGGACCTCGCCGTGAGCGAAGTCCACGTGACGGTCCTTGAGGGTGGTCAAGCCGAATGACTTGTTGGTTCGCGCATACTCCTCATTGCCCACGCGGATGAACGTGGTCTCCAGCAGGCGGACCACGGTG
>JBDSME010000374.1:0-7732 GCA_039916065.1 Polyangia bacterium | reverse complement strand
CCGGCGGCGTCCCTGGCCACCAGGGCGAAGTGATAGGAAACGCCGGGCGCCAGGTTGGTCACGGTCACCGTTTGCGATACGCCGCTGGCGGCGGGCAGGGGCAGGTCCGGCACCAGCGCGGCGGTGGCGAAGTTGCGCGAGCTGAGGGCGCCCGGCAGGTAGCGCAACTCGGCGCTGGCTGCCGTGCCGATGGTGTCGTCGTCGCCGGTGGCGGCCCAGGTCAGTTGCACCTCCGTGTAGCCGAGTGACTTGCCGGTAAGGTTGCGCACGGCTGCCGGGGGCACATCGTTGGTCTTGGCGGCCACCACGGCCGACAGGGGGCCGACGTTGCCCGCTTCGTCGATGGCGCGCAGCGCCCAGTAGTAGGTGGTCTCGCCGCGCAGGCCGGTGACCAGCATGGTCTGCAACAGTCCGGCGTCGAGCGGCGAAGGAACGCCCGGCACCGTCGTCACCGCGGACAGCTCCGCTTCGTTGAAGGTGTGCGTGGACCGATAGAGCTGATACTGCGTGGCCTTGCCGGAGTAGCCGTCGTCGCCCGGGGCCAGCCAGGTGAGCTGGGCGCGGCCGTCGGTGGCCGAGGCGCTGTAGACGTCGAAGTCGGCGACGATGGCGTAGTGCTTGCCGAAGCTGGTGCCGGTGGCGGTGATGCCCAGGCGAACGTAGCGGGCGGGCTCGGCAGGGAATCCCCACGCCAGCGAATCGGCGGAGGTGGCGGAGAAGCCTTCTTCGGTGATCACCGTTTTCCAGGTGCTGGCGTCGGCGCTCACCGCGATGGTGAAGTCACGCGGGAACAAGTCCAGGTACTTGGCATCGGCCGTGAGCTTGATCTGATCGAGGGAGGCGCTGGCCCCGAGGTCCAGGACCAGATTCTCCGGATGCTCGGTGTCGCTGCTGGCTGTCGCCCACGAGCTGGTGGGATCGCCGTCGACGACGTTGCTGCCATCCCAGGCGGGCCCGAGCAGGGACGACGGGGTGATCTTGGTGGGGACCAGCCGCTTCCCCTGAGTGCTGGGCAGGGCGACGATCAGCGACGACGGCGCCGCGGGCTTGGTCAGGTCGGGGACCACCAGGCTGGCGACGTTGGACAGCGCGCTCCAGGTCTGGGTGTCGTCCACGGTCTTCAGCGCGAAGTAGTACGTGGTCGATTCGTGCAGCCCCGAGACGCTGGCGGTCTCGGCGCCGCCTGCCGCCTGCGGGGCCGGGGGCGTGGACAGCGGGGTGGCGGCGGCGAAACTGGCGGCGGTGATGGGCGCGGTGGCGTAGCGGACGTCGTACGCCGCCGCTTGCCCCTCCACCCCATCGTCGCCGGGAGCGGTCCAGGTCAGCGTGGCGCTCGCCACGCCGCCGGTGACGGAGAGCTTGGCCGCCAGATTGGCCACGGCGCCCGGAGCTAC
The DNA here is from genome assembly GCA_039916065.1 of Polyangia bacterium. Lineage (GTDB taxonomy): Bacteria > Myxococcota_A > Polyangia > Fen-1088 > Fen-1088 > FEN-1088. Next base: position 6,338 of record JBDSME010000374.1, on the reverse strand, counting down.
TGGCGCGGTGGTGGCGGCCGCGGCGTTGGATAGCGATGCGCTGTTGCCAGCCTCGTCGACGGCGCGGATCGCGAAGTGGAAGGTGGTCTCGCCTTTCAGACCCGTCACGGTCACCGTCTCGGCCGTGCCGGCGGCGTGCGGGGCGGCCACGGTGATGGCGGTGGCGGCGTCCCAGGTGGCCTCCGTGATGGCGGCGGTGGCGCGCCGCAGGTCGTACCGGGTGGCGGTCCCGTCGCTGCCGTCGTCGCCGGACGCCGTCCAGCGGAGCACGACCGTACCGGCGGTGTTGCTGGTGGCGGCCGCCAGGTCGGCGATCGCGCCCGGCGCCAGGGTGTCCTCGGTGGGAGCCGAGAAGACGTTGGACAGCGCCGACCAGTTGTTGCGATCGTCCTTGGTCTTGATGGCGAAACGATAGGTCTTGTTCGCGGTCAACCCGCTGACGGCGGCGGCTTCGGCGAATCCGGCGCCGTGCGGAGGCGCGATGGGGAAGCGGGCGGCGGCCGCGAAAGTGGCCTCGGTGATGGGGGCCGTGGCGAAGCGCAGGTCGTATTCCACGGCCGTGCCCACGCTGCCGTCGTCGCCCGGGGCGGTCCAGCCCAGGGTGATGCTGCCGGTGCCGCGCGCCACCTGGTGCACGTCGGTGATGGCGCCTGGCGCGACGTCCATGGTGGCGGCGCTGGCGTCGTTGGAGACCGCCGACACGTAGCCGGCGTCGTCGCGTGCCCGCACCATCAGGTGGATCAGCGTCTCGTTGGGCAAGCCGCTGACGGTGAAGGTCTGGCGCGTGCCGGCCACCGCCGGCGTGGGCGCGGTGAGCACGGTGGCGGCGCCGAAGGAAGCGGCGTCCAGACTGTTCATGCTCCAGCGCAACTCATACGACTTCGCCGTCCCCTGCATCCCGTCGTCGCCCGGCGCGGTCAACGAGACCAGCAACGTCCCGGCGGTGGTTCCGGTGGTCGCGCTCAGCGCCCCCGGCGCCGCGGGCGGCATCTCGTCGGGGGTCGACGACGAAGCGACGTTCGACAGCGCCGAGATGTTGCCGCGGCGGTCGATGGTCTTGATGGCGACGTAGTAACGGGTGGCGGGGTTCAGCCCCGTCACCGTGTACTGCTGGCGCGTGCCGGCGGCGGCTGGGGGCAGGCTGGGCTGACTGACGGTGCCGGTATCGAAGTTGGCCACGGTGAGCACTGCCGTCGAGGTTCGGATGTCGTAGCCGGCGGCGGTCCCCACGGTGCCGTCGTCACCCGGGGCGGTCCACTGGAGGTTCAGCGTGGATTTGCCGAGATCGGTGCCGGTGCCGCCCGTGATCGCCAGATCGGCGATGGGGGCCGGTGGCACCTGAGGCGTCGCCACGGTGGCGTCATTGGACACCACCGACGTGTTTCCCGCGTCGTCGCGCGCCCGCATCATCAAGTGCACCGTGGCCTCGGGGGGCAGTCCGCCGACCACGAAGGTCTGCCTGGTCCCCGCCGCCGCCGGGGGGGGCGTGGTCAGCACCGCCGCCGCACCGAACGAGGCGGCGTCAAGGGCGTTCAGGCTCCAGCGCAGGTCGTACGCCTGGGACGTACCCTGCGCGCCGTCGTCGCCGGGGGCGGTCAGCGACACGTTGACCGTGCCTGCGGTGGTCCCGGTGGTGGCGGCCAGATCGGTCACCGCACCGGGGGCCAGCTCGTCGGGCGTGGAGAATGTGACCACGTTCGACAGCGGCGAAACGTTGCCCCGGTCATCCGTGGCCTTGAGCGCGACCGTGTACTGCACCCCGGGATTGAGGCCGCTGATGGTGTACTGCTGCCGGGTCCCCGCCGCCGCCGGCGCCACCCCAGGAAGGCTTTGTTGCGCCGCCGCGAAGGTGGACGCGCTGATGGTTCCGGTCGAGCTGCGGATGTCGTAGCTGCTGGCCGTTCCCACTGTGGCGTCATCGCCGGGGGCGGTCCATTGAATTACCAGCGTGGCCTGTCCCAGCGCGCGGCCGGTCCCGCTGATCACCGTCAGATCGGTGACCGCCGACGGGGCCTCGTCGCGCGTGCGGGCGGAGGCGCCGTTCGACAGCGCCGCCACGTTGCCACTCGCGTCGATGGTCTTCATGGCCACGAAGTACATCTGCTCCGCGCCCAGGCCACCGATGGTGGCGGTCTCCCTGCTGCCTCCCAGCTTGGGTGCCGCCACCGCGACTGCGGCCGCTGCGGCGAAGTTCGCGTCCGTGATCTCCTGCGTCGACACGCGCACGTCGTACCGCTGGGCCAATCCGCCCATGCCGTTGTCGCCGGGGGCGGTCCAGCTCAACGTCAGACTGCCGGCCAGGACCGCGTTGGTGCTGGCCACCAGATCGGTGATGCGCCCGGGAGGTATGTCGTCGGCCGTGGTCCCCTTGGCGTTGTTGGAGATGCCGGCGACATTGCCGCCGCCGTCGACGGCGCGGATGGCAAAGTAGTAGGTGGTCAGGCCGGTCAGCCCGGTCACCGTCAGTGTCTCCGCGGTTCCCGCGCTGTGCGGGGCGGGCAGATTGCCCACGGCGGTGGCGGCGTCCCAGCTGGCGGTGTTGATGCGGGTCTGCGACCGCCGCAGCTCGTAGCGGGTTGCCGTCCCCTGCGTCCCGTCGGCGCCGGGCGCGACGAAAGAAAGGGTGGCGGTGGTGGAGCTGACACCCGTCACCGCCAGATCGATCACCGTGGCCGGCGGCATGCCGGTGGTGGTGGCGCAGCTCGAATTGGAGGCGGGAGAAGCGTTCGCGTTCTCGTCGATGGCCTTCACGCCGAAGCAGTAGGTGGTCTCCGCTTCCAGTCCGTCGACATCGAAACGCTCCAGGTAGCCGGCGGCGTGGGGCGAGGGCGCGCCGGCCACGGTGGTGGCGGCCGCGAAGGTCGCGTCCGTGATGGCCTGGGGAGCGCGCCGCAGATCGTACCGGGCGGCTGTGCCGACGGCGCCGTCGTCGCCGGTGGCGGTCCAGGACAGGCGCAGCTTCCCGTAGTCCGCGGGATCTTCGTAAAGTTCCAGATCTCCGAGCGCGGTGTAGAGCTTGCCGTTCCACAGCGCCGTCTTGGTGACCGTCAAGCGCACCGCCACCGCCGGCACGGCGCCCAGCATCCACTCCATCCACTCTTGCCACGGGCCGGTCGGGCTGGCAAAGCCGCTCTCCGCGATCACGCCCTTCCAGGGGCCGTTGGCGACCGCCTGGACCTCTACGCGGAAGTCGACCGGGAACAGATCGGTATAGCCGGTGCCGGCCCGCATGCGCAGCCGGCCCAGCTTGTGGCTCTCCGCCAGGGCCAGCGTGACCGACATCGGTTGCACTGTGGTGGACCCCGGGCTGATCCAGACGGTGGTCTCCCTGGCATCCAGCAGGTTTGCGGCCGCGGTCTCGGGCGAATAGGAGCCGCTGGAATCGGAGACGGTGAGGGTCAGCGGCAAGCGCAACGCGGGATCGATCGGGGTGGCGGCGAGATCGATGATGCGCGCCGGGGGGATGCCGTCCAGCGTGCCGAGCGAAGCGATGTTCGACAGCGTCGACCTGTTACCCGCGTCGTCGATCACCACCACCCCGAAGTAGTAGAGCGTCGACGATTCCAGGCCGGCTACGGTGATCGATTCCTTGGTGCCGGGCGCCTGAGGCTGACCGGTCGCCGCCACGGCCGCCGCCTGCCAGGTCAGCGGCGACAGCGGCGTCTTGGCATAGCGGAGCTCGTAGGCGGTGGCGCGCCCCGTGCTCCCGTCGTCGCCGGTGGCGGTGAACGACAGCGTCACGGCGGTGGTGGCCGCCGCCGTTGCCACGAGATCGGTGACGGGAGCGGGCGGAATCCCCGGCGTGGTCAGGGTGGCGACGTTTGAAAGGGCGCTCCAGTTTCCGCTGCCGTCGACGGCGCGGACGCCGTAATAGAGCGTGCTCTCGGAGGGGAGCTGTGCCACGTGCACAACCTCGATCAGACCGCCGTGCAACGGGGGCAACGTGGGGATCCCGGTCGCCGCCGTGAAATTCGCCTCGGTGAGCGGGGCCGTCGACTGGCGCAGATCGTAGCGGGCCGCCGTGCCATCGTACCCGTCATCGCCGGGGGCCACCCAGGTGAGATCCGCGTCCAGCGCCGGGGTGAGGGCGTAGCTCTCTAATTCCCCGAGGGCGGCGTAGGACGCCGTGCCCACCGCCGGTCCTCGCTTGCTGATGTTCAGCCGCGCGTAGCGGGCGTAGGTGACGGGGCCGGACCAGTCGTTCCAGGCGCCGAAGGTCCCCACCAGGCCGGCGACGTGGAACATGGACGTCCAGTTCACCTTGTCGATGCTGGTCTCGATGTCGAAGTCCTGCGGGTAGCTGCCGATCAGCTCCAGTGTCGAGGGGTTGGTCCGGAACCGCACCAGCGGCTGCACGCTGCCGTAATCGAAGATCACCCAGGCCGGGGCGTTGAGCGGCGCGCCGGTGGTCATCCAGGCGGTGGAGACGTTTCCGTCCAGCAGGTTCACGGCGGCGCGCTGCCCGCTGAGCTCGCTGGACACCGAATCGATGACCGCATCGATTTTCAACGACGCGTTGGAGAACCGGGCGGACAATTCACGGACCGTGGCGGGCGCCGTGTGGTCATCTCCGTTGGCGGGCATGGCCCACACCACGTTGGACACGCCGCCCACCGCGCCGTGATCGTCGACGGCGCGGATGGCCAGGTAGTAGATGTGGCCCACCGGCAGCTCGCCGACGGCGAAGGTCTCGCGCGTGCCGGCGGCGCTGGGCGCCGGCGTCCCGATCACCGGGGTGGCGGCGGCGAAGTCGCCGGGCGACATCGGCGTAGTGGACAGGCGTAGGTCGTAGCGCGCCGCCTGCCCCGATTTTCCATCGGCGCCCGGCGCGGTCCAGGTCAGGTTGATCATGCCGGGGTGCACGCCCACGCCCACGCCCACGACGGGATCGACCACCGCCAGATCCGTGATGGTGGCGGGTGGGATCAACAACGTGGTGGCGCTGGTGACGTTCGACAGCAGCGAGGTGTTGCCCGCCTCGTCCACGGCGCGCATGGCGAAGTAGTAGGTGGTCTCTCCCGCCAGAGGCGTCACCGACAGCGACTCAGTGACGCCCGCGCCGTGCGGTGTCCCGGTTGGTACCAGCGTTGCGGCGGCGAAGTTCGCCGCGGACAGCGGCGCGGTGGAGCGGCGCACCTCGTAACTCTGCGCCTGCCCCTCGCCGGGATCGTCGCCGGGCGCGGTGAAGGTGAGGTCCAGCGCGTCCGGCCTGCTGGAGGCTTCGTGCACCATCAGATCGGCGATGCTGGCGTAGTAGAGCCCCCCGTCGTGCTGATACGAACGCAAGACGCGCAGCCGGACCAGCGCAGCCAGGGTGGGCGGAAAGGCGATCCGAACCTGCTCGTGGGCCGCCAAGGTGGCGTTGCGCTGTCCACCGACCGCCGTCCAGGTGGACCCGTCCGTGGACAGCTCCACGTCGAAATCCACGGGGAAGAACGCCGGGTAGGCGGCGTTGGGAACCAGATCGACAGCGTCGACCAGGTAGGGCATGAGCAAGCGTGCCGACAGAAATTCTTCCTGCGCCTCCAGACGCGCCGGAGACATCCAGGCGGTGGCGGGGTTCTGGTCGATGGCGTTCTCCGCGCTCCAGTAGGCCGAGTAGGAACCGCTGTTGGCGTCCAGTTCCACCAGCGCCGTGGCACCGCTGGTGGTGCTGGCGGCCAGATCCACCACCTGCGGCGGCGCGACCCCATCCACCGCCACCACCCGCTTCTCCACCGACGCCGGGCTCAGCAGGCCCTTGGCGCTGAGGGCGTACACCGCGAAGTAGTACGCGGTACCGTGGGTCAGTCCGGTGATGCGGGTGCTGGTCGGTGTCTGGGTCAGCTCGCGCGAATCACTGTATTGACCGGCGGTGGTGCCCCAGCGTACGCGATAGCCAGCCAGATCCGTCTCGGTGTTGGGCGTCCACGAAAGCAGCACGTCGGTGCGATTGCCCGGGACCGCTTCGAAGCCGGATGGCGCGGCCGGTGGCTTGCCGGCGGTCGCGAGCAGGCGGCTCACGTTCAAGCGCCCGCCGCTGATGGTCTTGCCGTTCAGCGCTGACACCCTGTCGGCGCTGTCCATCAGCTTTTGTTTGACCTCGGCATAGGTGGCGTCCGGCCGCAGGCTGAGGAACAGCGCCGCCGCGCCCACCACGTGCGGGGTGGCCATCGAGGTGCCGTTCCAGCTGGCGTAGCTGGCTCCCGGTAGCGAGCTCAGGATCCCCACTCCGGGCGCGCCGAGGTGCACGCGGGTGGCGCCCCAGTCGGAGAAGCTGGCCAGGTTGTCGTTTGAATCAGTGGCGGCGACGGCGACGATGTTGTCGCCCGCGTAGTTGGATGGATAGTTGGGGTAGG
>JBDSME010000373.1:0-2583 GCA_039916065.1 Polyangia bacterium | reverse complement strand
TGCAGGAGCTGGTGGAAGACCTTCTGGAGCTGTCGCGCATCGAGTCCAAGCAGGTCCGGCCCCAGGCCGAATCGGTGGACATCCCGGCGGTGGCGGAACAGGTGGTGTCGTTGTTCCGCGAGCAGGCGGGACGCAAACACCTGAGGCTCCTGGTCTCGCCGCTGTCGCCGCCGCCACCACCCGCGCGGGGCGACCGGCGCGCCATCGAGCAGGTCTTGACCAATCTGGTGGAGAACGCCGTGAAGTACTGTCCCGACGAGGCCAGCGTCACCATCCACGTCTCCCCCGATGGCGCGGAGGCGCCAAGTACCGTGCGCATCTCCGTGGTGGACACCGGGCCCGGCATCGAACCGAAGCATCTGCCGCGGCTGTTCGAGCGTTTTTATCGAGCCGACAAGGGTCGCTCTCGTGATATGGGCGGAACCGGGCTGGGCCTGTCGATCGTCAAGCATCTGGTGGAGGCCATGGACGGGAAGGTGGGGGTGGAGAGCAAACCCGGCAAGGGCACGACATTCTGGTTCACGCTTCCGGCCGCCTGAGGATCAATGTCCGGCGACCGCAGCTGCCAACAAAGTTTCCCGTCCGGCACACGTTTGACACACAAGGGCTCTAGGGTGGCGCGCGATGAAGAAACGCCTATCCCTCCTCCTCGCGTCGTCAATGATGCTGCCATCGGTGGCGGCTGTGGCGCAGACGCCGCCAGCCGCGCCCACCCCTGACGCGCCAGCTGTGCTGCCTGAAAGCCGGCCAGATTCGCGGCCAGATTTGCCGCCGGCGGCCCCGCTCGAAGGCGCGTTGCCCCAGGCGGTACCACCCGCGCCCGCCGCGCCAATCGAACCCGCGATCCCATCCCTCGAGGACCGGGTGGGTACGGTGGAGGGCAAGGTCGACGGCATGGATGAAAGCCTGGCAGCCACCCGGTCCACCGTGGACAAGCTGGCCCGGATCAAGGTCAGCGGATACCTCCAGGGACGCTTCGAATATCACGGCGATTCGGCGAACGGCGTGAATGCGGCTGGCCGGCCGGCCACCACCAATCAGTTTTACGTCCGCCGCGGCCGCCTGAAGACGGTCTACGACGGCACCAACGCCGAGTACCTCCTGCAGATCGATGCCACGGGGTCCGGGGTGGTGCTGAAGGACGCGGAGGCCACCTTCGTGGACACCTGGTCTCCCTTTGGGTTCCGACTGACGGTGGGCCAGTTCAAGTGGCCCTTCGGCTATGAGATCCTCCAGTCGTCCGGCGACCGCGAGATGCCCGAGCGTTCCTTGGTGATCCGCAAGCTGTTCCCGGGCGAGCGTGATCGCGGCCTGCGCCTCACGGCCAGGTACGAATGGCTGCGCGTGGCGGCCGCGCTGGTGAACGGCACCGGCACGCAAGATCCCATCTACGTCAACAATGATCAGAACACCTTCAAGGATCTGGTGGCCCGGGTGGGCGGTGATTTCGAATGGCTGGTGGTGGGAGTGTCGGGATATCTGGGACGCGCCACCACCACCACTTTGCCGACGACCAAATCTTCCATCGCGGGCACGGACAAGAACATGGACGGCGTCATCACTCCGGACGAGCTGACCATCACCTCGACGGCTGTGCCCGCCACCTACAAGCGCTTCTCCCGCAAGCGGTTGGGCGCCGATGCCCAGCTCTACTTCGACGTTCCCGCGCTGGGCGGACTGGCCCTGAAAGGGGAGTTCGTGCTCGCCAAGGATACGAACCTGGACTACGGAGGCGTGGCGGCCAATCCCTGCGCGGACGCTTTGTCCATCGGCTGGATCGCCACGGTGGTCCAGAACGTGGGTGAGTTCGTGGGGCTGGTGTTTCGTGCGGACTATTACGATCCGGTTCGATCCAAATCTTTGCCCGACAGCTGCGTGATCACGACCGGACAGATGATGGGGCAGAAGATCGGCACCGGTGATGCCACCACCACACTCGGCGGGGGCTTGTTGCTGTATGGATCGGGCAACATCAAGGGAACCTTCACCTACGAGCACATCGCCGAGCAGAACGTCACCGTTAAGAACGACATCTTCACCGCCCAGCTCCAGGCCCGTTTCTGAGCCCGCGAGCGGCCTTCCTGACAATCAAGACCAGAACGAGAACCCAAGGAGATCAATCCATGAACTTTCGAAAAATTACCGTGCTTGCCCTGGCTGCGTCTGCCGGAGCAGCGATGCTCTCGGGCGCGGCGGTGGCCGGCAGCGTCACCATCAAGGGGTCCGACACCATGGTCATCCTCGGCCAACGCTGGGCCGAGGAGTACATGAAGAAGAATCCTGGCACCACCATCCAGGTCACGGGCGGCGGCTCGGGCACCGGCATCAGCGCCCTCATCAACGGTACCACCGACATCTGCCAGGCATCGCGAACGATGAGCCAGGCCGAAAAAGAGAAGCTGCGGGAGCGCTACAACACCACCGGCACCGAGACGGTGGTCGCTCGCGACGGTCTGTCCGTGTACGTGAGCGAAAGCAACCCGCTGGGCGAGCTCACCTTGGACCAGCTCAAGCAGATCTACACGGGCAAGGTGACGAACTGGAAGGACCTCGGCGGACCTGACGCCAAGATCATCGTCTACT
>JBDSME010000372.1:0-3942 GCA_039916065.1 Polyangia bacterium | reverse complement strand
TCGGTGGCAGTCATCTTCATGGCCGCGGCGGCTTCCGGTTTTTTCGAGTCGTCGCGCCACAGGATGGAGGCGCAGCCTTCGGGCGAGATGACCGAATAGGTGGCGTACTCCAGCATCAGGATGCGATCGGCGACCCCAAGCGCCAGTGCGCCCCCCGAACCGCCCTCCCCGATCACCGCGCAGATGATCGGCACGGGCAGCCCGGCCATCACCTCCAGATTTTTGGCGATTGCCTCCGCCTGGCCGCGCTCTTCGGCATCGATCCCGGGGTAGGCCCCCTGCGTATCCACCAGGCAGATGATGGGCCGCCGCATACGGGCGGCCAGGTCCATCAGCCGCAGGGCCTTACGGTACCCCTCGGGCTTGGGCTGCCCAAAGTTGCGCCTCACCTTTTCCTTGGTCCCGCGCCCCTTCTGTTGCCCGACCAGCAGCACCGGAGTCCCCTCGAACAAACCGAATCCGGCCACGATGGCTGGGTCGTCGGCATAGCGGCGATCGCCGTGCAACTCGATGAAACCGTCGAGCAGCCGGTCCACGTAATCCAGGGTGTAGGGACGGGCCGGGTGCCGCGAAAGTTGCACCTTCTGCCAGGGCGTGAGATCCGCGAAGATCTCGCGTTGCAGATCGCGCGCCCGGGACTCCAGCAAATCGATCTGCGGCTGCAGCTCCGGGGCGTCGCGGCTCACTCTTACCAGGCCTTCGATCTTGCGTTCCAGCTCCACGATGGGACGCTCGAAGTCGAGCACCGCTGCCGCGGGGCCGTCGCCACCCGCTCCGCTGCTGGCGTTCCCTGGACTGTCGGTTCGTTGGGCTGGTTCGGCCATGGTGCGAAAGGAGGCGCACTATACCAAGCACCCGGCACCAATTCACGACGGGCGTCTCATTGCGCGCTCAGGCGCGGTTATTGGAGGTTGGGAGGCGGCGCGGCGGCGTGCCACCAGGTCAGCAACTCGTCCGCCGTGGGGGACACCTCGCAACGCCAGGCGGTGGCTTCCTTGCGGAACCAGGTCCGCTGCCGCCGCGCGTAAGCGGAGGTCGCGGCCTTGGCCACCGCGACCGCCTCTTCCAGGGCCAGCAGGCCGTCCAGGTGCTCGCCGATCTGGCGGTAACCCAGCGCCTGCAAGGCGCGCGCGTCGCTGCCGAACCGCAGCCGCAGCTCGCGCACTTCCTCGACCAGCCCGCTGGCGATCATCGCGTCGAAACGCCGCGCGATGCGCTCCCTCAGTACCTCCAGCGGCGGATCCAGGACCAACATGGCCGCGGAGACGTCGCTGCTTCTGGTCTGCCGCGCCCGCAGCAGGCTGATGGGGATTCCCGTCTGTTCAAAGACCTCCAGAGCGCGGCTGATGCGTTGCAGGTCGCGTGGTTGTACCCGTGCGGCGGTGGCGGGATCGATCTGCGTCAGACGCGCGTGTAGCGCCTCCACCCCCAGGTGGTTCGCGTCGCGCCTGTGACGTTGGCGAATGTCGGGGTCGGGCGGCGGAGCCTCGAAGAGTCCCGTCAACAGCGCCCGGAGATAGAGACCGGTCCCACCCACCACCACCGCCACGCGACCGCGGGCGGTGATGTGTTCGATGGCGACGCGGGCCAGGGCCGCCCAGCGGGCGGCGTCGAACGCCTCCGTGGGCACGACCACATCCAGCAGATGATGGGGCACGGCGCGGCGTTCCTCGATGGTCGGCTTGCCTGTGCCGATGTCCATGCCGGCGTATACCTGCTGCGAATCACAGGAGACGATCTCGATGGGCACGAGCGCGGCCAGCCGCATCGCCAGGACGCTCTTGCCGGCGGCAGTGGGACCGACGATGGCCAGAACACGGTGGAACACGCTCACGTCGCACTACCTGGATCGGACCACGCCGTCCAGTGCGCCATCACGCACCCCGTCGCCTTACCGGATTAAAAGGTCAGGCGACGGAAGGACAGCTCCAAGCACCGGGAGGCGCGGCTTTGCCGCGCCGGCCAGCGCCGGCCAGCGCAGGATCAACGGCAAGCGGGTGGGCCCGCGGGAGAGCTAGCCCTCCCGCGCCCCGAAGCCGCTAGCCGCCCGGACCATCGATCATGACGAAACTCTCCAGGCCGCCCACCTTGCGTTCCAGATCGTCCATCAGATCGTACAGCAGGTGGCGCAGCGCCACCATCCCCAAATAGGCGCCGTTCGCATCCACGATCGCCAAATGGCGAAACTGATGCCGGCGCATCAATGCCGCTGCTTCGGACACCGACGTGGCATCGGGTACGGTGCGCACGGGAGTGGTCATCACCTCTCGGATCAGGGTGCTGTCAGATGATCGCCCCTCGTGCACCACCCGCTGCATCAGATCCCGCTCCGTGAAGACGCCCATGATCTTACCGTCGGATTTGCCTCCGGTGGTGACAGCAATGGCGCCCACGCCGGCCGCCGTCATCACCCTCACCGCCGCCATCACCGAGGTATCCGGCGAAACCTGCGGCGTTTCTTGAGCCAGTCGCAAAAGCCCCATTGATCCCTCCTTCCTTACTCCCACTTTTTACCCCACCACCACCAACAGTGTACGCCCGAAAATCAGCCGCGGCCAAAACGCCTCTCGATGTCCGAAATGGGAAACCGCAGCAAGATCGGGCGACCGTGCGGTCTGTGGGCCTGGAGGTCGATGTTGTCAAGCTGCGCCAAGAGCGCCTGTGCCTGCGGCAGCCCCATCGCCTCCCCGGCGCGCACCACGCTGTGGCACGCCATCACGGCCAGCGCTTCGTCCATCTTGCGCGCCGACAGATCGACATCTCCCTGAGCCACCTCCTCCGCCGCGAACCGCCGCAGCAACTCACACAGCAAGGGTTTGGGATCGGCGTCTTTCAACAGCTCCGGAACAGCGCGCAGCACCAGCCGCCCCGTGGCCGCGGCCGCCGCGTCGATCTCGAACCCCAGGGACTCGAGGGCCCGAAGATCGTCACCGGAGAACGCCCGCGGCCCCGGACCGATGTCGATGGGCACCGGAAACAGCAAGCGCTGGCGGCGGATCTCCCCGCGGGCGTGGGCGACAAGCAACCGTTCGAACGCGACCCGCTCATAGGCCGCGTGCTGATCGATCAACACCAGGTCGTCTGACGATTCACACACCAGATAGGTTTTCCGCAGGTGCCCCAGGTACGACAGGTACGACAGGGACTGGAAAGACCCCGCCGCGTTTGAAAAAGTCGGGGCCGGGTCCTGCCCCTCTGCAGCCGCGCCCGGCATCCCCCCCCGCCCGAGGTGAAAGGCGGGCGCGCGTGACAGCGCGATCTGCGACGGGCCGCCGAACCGGACACCCGCGGCGCTGCCGCCGTCCTGTTCTCCTGGGACGCCACGGTCGGCCGGAGGCAGCGTGTGAACGCGGACGGCGCCCCGCGCTGACGCCAACCACGGCGCGCGGGCAACCCCCCCACCGACCACGTGGCGAACCGCCGCGTACACCTCGGCGGCGCGCGCAAACCGCACCTCCAGTTTCTGCGGGTGCACGTTCACGTCCAGCTCGCTTCCTGGGACCTCCAGGAACAGCGCCGCCAGCGGATAGCGCCCCTTCTCCAGCAGATCGCCGTAGCCCAGGGAAAGCGCGTGCAGCAACGACCGATCACGAATGAACCGTCGCCCCACGAACAGGAAGGTGGAACGCGCCGTCGTGGAAGCCTCATCGGGCGCCGCCAGAAAAACGCGCACCTGATGACCACCCTCCTCGCCGTACGCCTCGTGAAGCGCGCCGGCTCCTCGCCGCGCGAAGGCCGCCCGCACCCGCTCGCCCAGCTTCTGATGCGCCGGAAGATCCAGGACCACGCGCCCGCCGGCGCGCAGGCGAAAATGGATCTCCGGGTGGGCCAGCGCCAGGCGAAGCACCGCCTCGCCGACGTTGGCCGCTTCGGTGGCCTCGGTCTTCTGAAACTTCAGCCGCGCGGGTGTGTTGTAGAACAGGTCTCGAATCTCGATCTGGG
>JBDSME010000371.1:0-8570 GCA_039916065.1 Polyangia bacterium | reverse complement strand
GACCGTGGGGAGTTCGGAGGAGGACCAGCCCGACCGGGAGCGGCCACGGCGACGGGCGGTGTTGACCGGTAGCGTGGTGGCGGCCAATGGCCGTCCCCTGACCAGCTTTGCCGTGGTCACGCTGGAGCCAGCGTCCGGCAAGATCCGCCGGCGGAAACCCAAGCAGCGGGTGATCGAGCAACGGAATCGGGAGTTCGCGCCGCACGTCCTTGCCATACCCGTGGGTTCCAGCGTGACCTTCCCGAACTTCGACGGCGTGTATCACAACGTGTTCTCGCGTTCGGCGTCGCAGCCGTTCGACCTGGGGATCTACCGTGGTGGTCAGGCGCGCGAGCTGATCTTCACCAAGCAAGGGGTGGTGCGGATCGCCTGCAACCTCCACGCGAACATGTCCGCGTACATCGCGGTCGTTTCCGCTCCGCACTACGTGATCGCCGATGCGGCGGGGCGATTCACCTTTCACAACCTCACTCCCGGGCGTTACCGCCTGCGGGCGTTCACCGAGCTGGCCGAAGAGCCGGTGGTTCAGAATGTGGATTTGAAGGCCAACGACAACACGGTGGTCGTGACCACGGAGCGCGCCCGAGGCACCAGCGACGCTGCGTCGGTCGGTGTGGACGCCCATGGCAATCCTGGCAGCGGTAGTCTGCCGACCGACAAGTTCGGAGCGCCTCGTGGCGGCGCGATCCACCAGTAGAATCATCGTGACCATCGCGTCGCTGGGCGCGCTGGCCGCGGTCACCACGGCGGTCTGGCTGTCGGACAGAACTTTCGACGCGGCCCCATGGGGACGGTTGCTCGAGGGGCGTTTGCGTGAAGGCAGCGCCGCCTTGCACGCTCGGGTGGCCACGCTGGCGGAGTTGCCCACGCTGGCGGCAGCGGTATCCACCGACCCGCGCACGGTGCGCGATCTCACCCAGGACGAGCTGGCGTTCCGACCGCGTCGGGGCGAGGTGGTAGCGGTTGGCCAGTTGCCGAAGAGCGGCACGCCCGTGGTCCTGCTGGTCCTGCCCGAAGGCGCCGAGCCGCCGATCATGACCCAGACCGCTGGCCCGGTGACCGCAATCTCCTCCGGCGCACTGCTGTTGTCGGAGGCGATCCAGGTGGTGCCGCGGGAACGCGCCGACGAGCTGCAAGGGATCGTCGCCGCAAGCGAGGAGATCGAGCTCGAGGATCTCTCCCGCAGAATGGCCGCGGACGGAATCGGCGCCCGCCTCACCATCGCCGAGGGGAGGCTTGACCTCGGTATCCGGGGGCGCATCACCGAAGGCGGTACGCCGCGATTCATGGTGCCCGTGGACAGCAAGACCACCGGTCCCGGCATCCTGCTGACCCTGTTTCCGCCTCCCGCGCCCGACACGGCCCCTTTCTGGATCGCCGGCGGACTGCTGGTGGCGGTGGCGGCGCTGTTCTCGGCGTCGGGACGCCTACGGCCAGAGGCGAGGAATGCGCGGGCAGGGGCCACGCCCGAGGTCTGGACCCCGGCGGCGGCGGCGGTAGCGCTAGCCACGCCTCTCGCGCACCGGCCACCCGTCGCGGTGGGCGCTGCCACCCCCACTTCTTTGCCCAAGGTCCTGATTGGCGCCACCGGACGCAAGATCGGGCGGTATGAAATCCTTCAGCACATCGGAACCGGTGGCATGGCCGACGTGTACCTGGCACACGCCACCGGCGAGGCAGGGTTCACCAAGAAGATCGCTCTGAAGGTGCTGGAGCGCTCGTTCGCGCGCCAGCCCGAGCTGGTCAACCATTTCCTGGACGAGGCACGGCTGGCCTCCATGCTGGACCACCCCAACATCGTGCAAATCATCGATCTGGGGCACGCCGACGACGAGTACTTCATCGCCATGGAGTTCATTGATGGGGCCGATCTGGCGCGGCTGATCGAGATCTCCGCGCGCGCTGGCCGTCGCATTCCCCTGCCGGTGGTGCTAGCGATTGTGCGGAAGGTTTGCGATGGGCTGCACGCGGCCCACACCACCCGCGCCGGCGACGGTGCCCTGCTGGGGCTGGTTCACCGTGACATGAAGTGCGGCAACGTCTTCGTGGCTCGCAACGGCGTCGTGAAGATCGGCGACTTCGGAATCGCCATGACCAATCACGCCAGCCGGGTCACGCGCACGCAGATCGGCCTGGTCAAGGGCACGCCCGGCTACATGGCCCCTGAACATCGGCTGGGGCAGCCGATCGACGGGCGCGCCGACATGTACGGGGTGGGTGCGATCGCTTACGAACTGCTGTCGGGGACCTCGGTGAACCTGGACGTCACCATGCTGGCGCAGCGCGGTCGGGAGGGCTGGCCGCACCTGGCCTCCCTGTCACGGTTTCGCGACGATGTGCCCGCGCAGCTCGAAGCGATCATCTTTCGCGCGCTCTCCTATGATGCGGACCAGCGCTTCGCGGACTGCGCCGCCATGGAGGCGGCTCTCGACGAGGTGGCGCGCAGCCATCCGCCCGTCGCCGGCGACAAGACCATCGCGCAGTGGATCGAAACCGCTCTTACCCTGGACAGCCCGGTGCCGTTGCAGCAGCAGGCGAAAGTCCTTGCCCCGCGGACGTGAAGTGTGACCGCCTGTTTGCCGTTCACCGGCCGTCGCCGGAGGACGACGACGAGGCGATGGGGTACATGCCGGTGGTCATGCGCCGGTCGCCCAGGGCCCGGGTCACCTCCGCTTCGTATTCCGGGTTGAAACGCGCCGCACCGGTCATCTCGTCCACGCCCAGCAAGATCTCTTCCTCGGGCTCGCCACCGCGCACCTGCGCGCGCAGATACTCCAGTGACGCCTCGAACGTGGACATCTTGACCGTGAGATCGCGGCCGACGCTCTCCACCTGCTCGAATCGCTTGAGCCGTCGCTGGGCCAGCGCCACCGCTTGCCGCAGGGAGATCCGCACCGTGGCATCTTTTTCCTCAGCCAGAGCGCGGCTGAAACGGACAATTTCCCCTTCCGCCGCCTCGGTGCCGCCAGCGCCCATCAAGCGAACCAGCCGCTGATGAGCGGCGGCGAGCTGCGCATACATCTGCAGCGAACTGTCCAGCCGCGCGTCCATGGCGGCGACGAACTCTGGCGGACCACGGTCGGCGCTGGCGCTCGCGATCTCCATCAAGGCTCCACCCACCAGGCGGAGCCGCGCCGCCGCGTTCGGATCGATGCCGGCGGCGGCGGCCTCGACCTTGGTGCGCCAGGCGTGCTCGATGCGCTGCCGCGCCTGTTTCTCCACCCAGCCATGAAAACGGGCGCTCTGCGCCCCCACCAGCAACCAGAGGACCTCTCCGCCGGCTGCCACCAGCAGTGGTATCACCGATCCGGTGGCGATGGAAAATAGGCCCATCCCCGCCAGCAGGATGAGGTTGTACTGGTTGAGCAGCGCGTGCTTGACGACCGATTCCTTGACCAACGTGTTCTGCATGTTCGCTTATCCATTCGCCGGGATGAAGAGGATCTCGGTCCGCCGATTCCGAAACCGGCCCACGGCCGTCTTGTTGCTGGCCACCGGCTTCGAAGAACCGTTGCCGCGCGCCACCATGCGGGCGCGGGCCACGCCGCGGCTGCCCAGGTAGTCAGCGATCGCTTCGGCCCGCTTTTCGCTGAGTGCCAGGTTCCACTCCTCGTCACCGACATCATCGGTGTTGCCTTCCACGCGGATATACATGCCGCGCGCCATCTGCACCTGCGGCACCACGAACTGGTTCAAGAGGGCCATGTCCTCGCTGGTGAGATCACTCTTCGCCGTCCGAAAATTGATGGTGACCGGCTTGGTGAACAGCGGCTCGCCCTTGAGCGCCACGGTGGGCTGGTACTTCTCCACCTGCGCCGCCACCCGGCGGCCTTCGGCCTCCCAGATGCGGCGGACCACCCGATCATCCCTCACCATCGACGGCGCGAACCGATCCTTGATCTCGGCCTGCGGATAATTGATCCAGATGCCGTCCGCCTGGTTGTACACACGGTCGAAGGCGGGGGGCTGCCCGTCCAGACCGAACATGCGCACGTTGTCACCGAGGTCGCTCCACTTCACCCAGTTGAACGCCTTCAACGTGGCGTCATATCCCAGCTCGTCGCGGAAGCGCGTACAGACCGTGGAGATCAGGCGGGCGGCCGCAGGTTTGTCGCCCTCGGCCTTCTTCACGCCGGCGAACCAGACGCGTGCCAGCTTGGCCGCCAGATCGGGGTACAGGTCCAGGAACTCACGCCGCGCCACCAGAGTGTCCGCCACCAGTTCGGTCGCGTCGGCCGTGGAGAACAGGCGGTGCGCCCCGGGGCGGCTTGCCAGCGCCAGCGTCACGTCTGGCTCCCAGAGGCACGCCACGTCGATCTTGCCCTGGCCGAACAGGATGCGCGCGTAGGTGAAATCGTCCATCGAGAAGCTGGTGTTCTTGCGCACGCGCGCCACGTCGTCGGCGGTCAGCCGCGAGTTCGTGATCATGAATTCGAACACCGTGTGGTCAGGAGAGAACATCAGCACCGCTGATTTCTTCCCCAGCACGTCCTCGACTGTCTTCACGTCGGCGGTTGCCACGCAGGCGTCGCCGCCGCGCGACCAGTCGATCTGCATGAAGGCGCGCACGTCGACATGCGCCGCCTTGTACCCGCCAAGGGCGATGGGCAGTTCGTCGACGGTTTCCCAGACGGCGTCGATCTTTCCTTCTTGCAGAGCCTGATTCTTCTTGGGAGCGTCTTCGATGAAGACGATGTTCAGGTCCAGTCCCTCGGCCGCCGCCGCCGATCCCGCCTGGGTGGTCAGCCCACCGTTGCCCACCACCAGCGCCAGGTGCCCCGGCCACTGTGACAATGCCACCGTCACCGTCTTGCGGCCGGGCAAGGGGGCGGTGGTGGGAATGGTGCCGTTGCTGGTTCCAGGTCCCGGTCCCGCCGCCGCCACGGGAGCCCCCGGAAGTGGGCGGAGCTGGGCGGCGAGCCACTCCCGACGGGTATAGGTGGCGGCGATGGCCGATGCCACCACGAACGTCACGATGATCATCTTCGAAAGCGCGGTCAGTTTGTTCATGTCCCCTTCGTAGAGAACCACGCTTCACGTATCGTGGGTGTTTCGGGCAGGTCAAGACGAAGCGAACAGTGCGGGCCGGTGCCTGGTGTGGCCGGTGGCGACCGCTCGGACCCGGGCCCCTACGGTTCGCTATCGCTCCCGCTCTCCGGTTTCGTCTGGGGGAGTGGCCCTGCGGAGTGATAGCGCGCCACCTGGGGGGCGTTGTGCGGAACTGCGTCGATCCATCCCGCCTTCGCCTCGGGAAAGGCGTCGGCATAGGGCACGTAGGGTTTAATATCCAAAATAGGTGTGCCGTCGAGCAGATCGATCCCCCTCACGTGAAGGTCACACCCGTCGATGCGAATCAGTCTCACCGCGGACAGGCCGATGGGGTTGGGGCGATCTGGCGAGCGCGTGGCGAACAAGCCCCGCCGGAGCCGGTCACCGCGTGGTGGCCTGACCCGAGGTGACCAGCCACCCCCGCGGTGCAACCAGCTCACCACCCAGATCCGTTCGATGCCCGACAGATCGCCCAGCGCTGCCAAGGGAATGAGCCGGGGATCCAGCCGCAACACCGCTTCCGCGTCTGAATCGAACGCCGCGGCCTGCTGCGGGGTGCCGAACCGTCGGGCGTACGGCGAGCTGACCCAGCCGATGGGAGCAACGACGAAAGGCCCCGCCTCTGGTGCCGGTGACCGGGGAGCCGACATGGCCTTGCAGATACCCGATCGAACCTGTTCAGGTCCAGCCCCTCCCGCACGCTCACATTGTCCGTTGCGGCGATTGCCTGAGGCGACAACCGTACCTATACGTGTTCATCTGGTCGTACATGTGTTCATCGTCCTCGCGGGGCTCAGAACATTTGGCCCAAACTGGCCGGATTGCCCGTGCCATCCGACGCCGCCCGCGGATTTGGACTCTGATGCTCGCCGTAGGCGTCGGCGGCGGCGTTGGGTTGAACGGACCTTTCTTTTGGGAATCCGCGAGGCCCGCACAAGCCTACGAAGGGGGGGGCTCGGGCGTGGCGACCACCAGCGATCAGCGTTCCCGCGGAACCTGGGCGGGGTTGTTGGCAGGCTATGTGGCACTCGGTGCCCTCGCCACCGGTGCGGCGTACCTGTGGCGTGAAAACCTGGTAGGGCGCACCGTTGCGGTGTCGGCGGCCGGGTGGGGCGGACTGGGTATAGGCGCCGGAGCGGCCTATGGCCTGGTCCACCTGCGCGGCTGTCAGTCCGCGGACTGTACAGGAGAAGAAGAGGTCGCCATCGCCGTCGGTGGTATGCTGGGCACCATCGCCGCCACTATCGCGGGTCACATCATGACGAGCGATCCCGGTCTTTCGCGGCCTTATACTGCGGTCGCGGGACTTGCCCCCGCGCTTCTTTTTTTCTCGGTCGGCACAGTTGCCGACTGGTAAAGGTGGCCAGGACGTGAAAACGGCCACATGTTACTTTCGAAGAACTAACCCTGACTTCACGCACGACCCACAACCCACAACGCAAAAACGAATGGAGCGCTCATGATTCTGATGCTGGCAATACTGGTCTTGATGGTAGCTGGGCGGTCTCTCTCCGCTATTTCGGCCAACCAGGTGGGTAGACAGCCGGTCATCTCTCGCGGTCGCCGCCTGCCGGTGTTCGCGCTGGGGATTGCCGTGGCGCTGGTCTCCCTCCCGGGGGGGGCCTGGGCCCATGCCGCCGGCTCACAGGGGACGGCGCAGGTCGATCCTTCCTTGCCTGGGGAGGTGCGTGCCGAAACCACCACCGGTACCAACGCCACGACTGCACGTACTACTCAGGCGAACGAGTACGCAACCCGTGAGGCAAGCGCGAAGGGCCTGGAGAACTTCAAGGGTGGCGACACCGTGGTCATCGGGGGCAGCGTCCTGGTGATCGTCTTGTTGGTGATTCTCATCCTGGTCCTCATCTGACCATCGTCTGACGTGACGGACTGGGCCGTTCCCTTGCTTCGTAGCCGCTTTCGGTCCTTCTCCCGTATTCACCAGCTGACCTTGTTGATAGCCGCTGCCGGCCTGGCCAGCGGTTGCTATCACGGGTCCGCGCAGAACGTCTCCGCTCGCGAACTGACCCGCGAGCGGGGATGGATGACGGTGGACGGAATTCAGGTGGTCAGACAGAAGTCGGACAACGAATGCGGCGCCGCTGCTCTCGCCATGATGCTGCAAAGATGGTCCCTGGCGGCGTCGTCGGCTGAGGACATCCTGCGCGCGGTCCCCGTCGAGAATGGTCAGGGCATCGCCGCGGGCAAGCTCCGCGATTTCGCGCGCCAAAAGGGACTGCAGGCGTTCGTTATCCGCGGTGAACTGACCGACCTGCTGAAAGAGGTGGGCGCCAACCGGCCAGTGTTGGTGGGCCTGGTCCAGCGCTACAGCGATCGCGCCCGCGTCCACTACGAGGTGGTGGCGGGGATCAATCCCACGGCGCGCAGCGTGTTGTTGATGGATCCAGGGCGCGGCCTCCGTCAGGACGGGTACGAGGGGTTTGGCGCCGAGTGGGAAGCCGCCGGCAAGGTCGCCCTGGTGATTCTGCGCTCTTGAGGATGGCGGCAAGCGAACGCGAAGCAGCCGCCGCTGGGGGACCGGCGTGGTGGCGCGCTTTCTGGAGGTTGGTTGCGGCCTTGGTGGCAGCCAGCCTGCTGGTGGCGTGCAGCACCAGTTACCAACCCCAGCACACTGGAAGAGTGGCCATCGGCATTGACCATGCGTCCGCGGTATACGTGAAGGATGGCCGCCCCGTGTCCGTGGGGCCGTTCAGTGGCTCACTGGAAGGGTTGGTGGCGGAGACTCCGGCGGCCGCCGCCCACGCTCACACCGCCCACCGGCAGTTCCAGATCGGTATACCGTCCTATCTCGTCGGGGTGGGTGGGGTGGTCGCAGGGATAGTTCTGCTGTCCGGGCCGGTCGGATGGGTGGTAATCGGTGCCGGTGCCGCGACCCTGGGCACCGGGCTGGGGTTCATGGGCGCCGGCCTGACGCACGCCGTGGACGCTGTGCACATGCACAACGACGCCGTTTCCGCGCCGCCTCGATAGCCCTCCCCTGGTCGGGGATCTCTCGCTGGGGCCGTCGAGTCAGGCTTCGCCTGCCGACTCGCGTTGTAAGTCGATCGGCCTGTGCCACGGATTGACGATCGAGAAGGCCGTCAACTGCGATTGCGACTATCATCCCGCCTCCATCGCAGTTGACGCAACGAGAGGGAATAGCACATGCACGACCAGAGAGTCACACGTACATCAAAGTCGGGACAACTCGTCATCGGGGCGCTGTTGTCGTTGGCTGGGCTGACGTGCGCCGAACGCGGCGACGAAAGCGGTACGCAAGCGCTGGTGTCGGCTCTCACCTCGACCGCCTATGAGGCGGAAACACTTGCGCGTACGGCGTCGGCGGTAGGAAGCAAGGTCACCTCCGAAACGGGCGCCAGCGCAGGAGCGTACGTCCAGTTTACCGGGACGGCGGCGATCGGTGCCTGGATTCAGTTCACCCTGCCGAATGTCGCTGGCGGTACCTACGACGTCGCGATCCTCTACAAATCGAACACCAACCGCGCCATCGTCCAGGCCAG